>NZ_AP018005.1:1500000-1579735 GCF_003966755.1 Candidatus Rickettsiella viridis | reverse complement strand
CTAAATATGATCTTTAGAAACTAGCATGAAGCATTGGGATTAGAATTCACTTGTATCATCCGGTGTTTATTTGAATTTCAAACGCAGTTATCACCTCAAGAGGTCAACATTACAAGCTGAAAAATCACCCCGAAATTAACTGTTACCAGCAAAGATAAGCGTGGGGTAAATCAATTAATAAGAAAAGCTAACTAACCCAATGTTTATTTTCGAGACTAATCATATCCTTCTTGAGTATTTTATACAAAGGGCGGTACTACAGCTAATTAAAAATCTTTATTGCAAAAAGAATACGTGTTTGTGTAACACGTAATAAATATATCCTTAGCACATATAGTGAACACTCTTGTCCACTATGATTTTATCTCCATAAATACTTTATTCTTTCCTTGTTAATATCACGTAGTAAATCTGTGCATAGTATTCTTGAGGATACACGTGGATAAAAAATAAACGCTATTAACGCGTAATTATCAACTGTTGTACTCAGTTTATGCAGAGCTATTTTTTTCTCTTAACTCCATGAAAAAATTAATAAATAGTAGATTATCCACAGAATTAGCCTTTGCTTATCATCACTACTATCTTTCTAAATAAATATATTAATAATAAATAATGTAATCAGGGTCTATAGGGGAATTTGTCGGTCATATGCCCTAAGTAGAAATTTGCCTGTGCAGCCTTGAAATATTGCTTTTCATAGGGGGATGCCCTTTTCAACCTACTTTTAACCATAAACAGCCATCAGATGAATTGACAATCCATAGAGGGTCCCCTAAGATACTGCATCTTAAAAGGCAACAGTTTCCTAAGACGGTGTAGTCAGAATTATGAAAAGAACATATCAACCCAGTAACCTAAAGCGAAAAAGAACGCATGGATTTAGAGCAAGAATGGCCACCAAAAATGGTCGTCTAATACTTAAGCGACGACGCGCTAAAGGCCGTTTGCGTTTAACAGCCTAGATTTTAGGTATTTTTTCAATTTGATAACAAATAACCGGCTTTTCAAGTCAAGAAGGCTAGGTAATTCAGAAGATTTTAAGCAAGTTTTTCAACTGGGTAAAAAGCTTCGGCAAGGTTGTTTAACGACCTATACGAAGCCTAATGACCATGAATACGCACGCTTAGGGTTGGCTATTGCGAAAAAAGCCGTTTCTACTGCAAGCGCTAGGAATTGGGTTAAACGTACCATTCGTGAGAGCTTTAGGCTGAAACAGAGGTCATTACCTCATTTAGATATCGTTATAACCGTCACAAGTCAGTGTATCGCTAATAAACAGATTTTGCTGTGTGATTTAGATAAACAATGGTCAAGGTTAATGATTTATTACAAAGAAGCCTGATCTTTTTATTGCAGGTTTATCGTTATTTAATCAGCCCATTGTTAGGTCATTCCTGTCGTTTTTATCCCAGCTGTTCTAACTATGCTCAATTAGCGATCAAGCAGTACGGTAGTTATGTAGGCATATGTATGACAATAAAACGCTTACTATGTTGCCATCCATGGCATCCGGGCGGCTATGATCCTGTCCCAAAATCCTTAAAATCACCCACAATAAAGAGTTAACTTATGGAACTGGCTCGTGTTTTTTTATTAGGCGCCTTATTTTTAATCGCATTTATGCTATGGAATGCCTGGCAAAATGAATATCCTAATACTCAGGCATTAAAGACACCAACGCCAGTGGTAGAAAAGCAAGTGGCGGCGGCGATGAGGAAACTGCCTGATGCTCAAATAGATGAGGGGCAAAAGAGTCAGGGGCAACGTTTTGTACACGTTAAAACCGATGTTTTGGATGTCTTAATCGATACTCAGGGAGGGAATATCGTTCAAGCGAACCTTCTAAGCTACCCAGAGCGTGCCAATGAGGCTAATTCTCCGCCTTTTCAATTACTCAGTAACAGTCCAGATAGCTACTATGTTTCACAAAGTGGAATAGTAGGCTCGGATAAGCCGGTGCTTCAATATAAAAGTGCGCAAATAAATTACAATTTAGGGGCTGATCAATCTGAGCTTGCTGTTAATTTACTCTGTACGAGTTGCGGGAATATCGCTATTCAGAAACAATTTGTTTTCAAGCGAGGTGATTATCAGGTTCCTATTAATTACCAGATAAATAATCATAGCGATTCCCTTTGGAAAGGGCAGCTCTATACACAGTTCCAGCAAAAAAAACGCGTTTCGCCACATAGCCTGTTTAATATTAGTTCTTATATAGGCGGAGCAATTTCTACCCAGGAAAAACCCTATCAGAAGGTTAGCTTTGATAAAATGGGCGAAGGGATTGCTATGGCGACAGAAAACGGTTGGGTTGCCATGTTGCAGCATTATTTTATTAGTGCTTGGGTTCCACCCGCGGGTCCATACCATTTTTATAGCTATGGTAAGGACAATATTTATACCCTGGGTATGTTAGGTAATCCTTTTCAGATTGAACCGGGGGCGCAATATACCAGCCAAGCCAAGCTTTATTTGGGTCCAGAAAGTTTGGATCGCCTGAAAGCAGTCGCTCCTCATCTCGATTTAACCGTTGATTATGGCATTTTATGGTTTATTTCAATGGCCCTTTTTTGGCTATTGAAGCATATCTACCAGGTAGTGGGTAATTGGGGTTGGTCGATTGTTATTGTGACTGTGCTGATAAAATTAGCGTTTTATCATTTGTCGGCTAAGAGTTATCGTTCTATGGCGGCAATGCGCAACCTACAGCCTCGTTTAAATGCGCTTAAGGAACGTTATGCCGACGATAGACAGAAGCTAACCCAAGCGACGATGGAGCTCTATAAGGCCGAGAAAGTGAACCCGCTAGGAGGCTGTTTGCCTATCTTAGTGCAGATCCCAGTCTTTATTGCGCTCTATTGGATGCTTTTAGAGAGTGTTGAATTACGCCAAGCACCGTTTATTTTCTGGATACATGATCTATCAACCAAAGATCCCTATTATATTTTACCTATCTTGATGGGTATCTCGATGTTTGTGCAGCAGCGTTTAAATCCGCCACCACCGGACCCTACGCAAGCAAAAGTGATGCAGTTTTTGCCGATTCTCTTTACTGCCTTGTTTTTAAATTTCCCGTCTGGGCTGGTGTTGTATTGGGTCGTCAATAATACCCTTTCAATATTGCAGCAATGGTACATTATGCGCAGAATGGAACAGCAATTTAATCAAAAAAATCTAAAAAAGCGTTAACATTGAGTCAATTAACCAACTTCGAAGAAAAAGGTCTAGATACCATCGCAGCCGTTGCTACCCCTTCAGGACGAGGGGGGATTGGGGTTGTTCGTCTTTCTGGACCCGAGACACCTACGATTGCAGCTGCTTTACTGGGTCACCTACCCAAACCTCGGTATGCCGAATACCTGAGCTTTCTGGAAGCTGATGGAACCGCTATAGACGAAGGCCTTGTACTTTATTTTCCAGCGCCCCATTCCTTTACCGGCGAGCATGTTTTAGAGCTACAAGGGCATGGCGGTCCTATCATCCTCGACTGCTTATTGAAGCGAGTTTTAAAATTGGGAGCACGATTGGCACGGCCCGGTGAATTTTCAGAGCGTGCCTTTTTAAATAGTAAATTAGATTTGATTCAAGCCGAAGCGATTGCTGATTTAATTGATGCGGAATCAGAACAATCAGCGCGAGCGGCTGTGCGTTCGCTACAAGGAGAATTTTCCAAACTTATTAATGGAATGGTAGAGACTCTCATTGCTTTGCGCATGTATTTAGAAGCAGCCATTGATTTTTCTGATGAAACCATTGATTTTTTAAAGGATTCGGATGTACGTAAAAAATTAAATCTAATTTTATTTGAAATTAGAAAAATAAAGCAGGCAGCTAAACAAGGGGCGTTGTTACAAGAAGGAATGCAACTTGCTATTGTTGGTCCACCGAATGCAGGTAAATCAAGTTTATTGAATAAACTAAGCGGTCAAGACTCCGCTATTGTTACTTCGGTTGCGGGAACAACCCGGGATGTTATTCGAGAAAAAATAGTGATTGATGGTTTTCCTATTCAGCTTGTCGATACAGCCGGTTTAAGAAAAACAGAGGATGAAATTGAACAGGAAGGTATAAAAAGAAGTTTATTTGAAATAGAAAAAGCGGATCGTGTTTTATATGTTGTTGATGCTACGTTGATGCCGCTAAATGATCTGGAATCATTACATCAGATAGATTTTCTAAAAAAATTATCACTTAAAAAACGTTTGACGGTGATACGGAATAAAATAGACCTTTGTAGCGAAAAGGCGAATTCACGGCAAGAAACTTATTTTGACGTGATCAATTTATCAATAAAAACAGGAGAAGGTTTATCACTGCTTAAGGATTATCTTAAAGCAAGCGTAGAGTATAATGGTGCATTACAAAGTAACTTTAGTGCAAGACGCAGACATTTACAGGCGCTAGATAATGCTGAAAAGGCACTTTCTGATGGGTTGCAGAAATTAGTAACCTATCAATTTCCAGAATTATTGGCTGAAGATCTTGCAATTGCACAAAATCAATTAAATGAAATTACCGGAAAGTTTACAGCTGAAGATCTGTTAGGGAAAATATTTTCTAATTTTTGTATTGGAAAATAATTAATTTATTAATTCTTCGATAGCAGCCAATACTTGTTTCAATTTTAATTGTTTTAAACAATTAAAATGGACTAATGGACATTCTCTCTGAAAACAAGGACTACAGGAAAGGTTAAGCGATAATATACGTTTATTTTGTGTTAAAGGCGGCGTAAATTCTGGGCTGCTAGATCCATATAATGCAATCAATGGCCGGTTTAATGCCGCTGCACAGTGCATTAAACCGGAATCATTACTGATGACCACATTAGCCAACGATAAGATATCAATAGCTTGTGTTAGTGAAGTTTTACCAATCAGATCAATACATACATTTTTAGTTAATTGTTGTATGGATTGAGCAATAGACTGATCACTCTTCGAACCTAAAAGGCAAACTTGCCAACCTTCTTTATACTTTGTGTTAGCTACTTCAGCAAAATGTTCGGCAGGCCAACGTTTGGCAGGCCCGTAAGCAGCACCTGGACAGAGTACCAGGAGTGGTTTTTCTGACAGAGATAGCGATAGATTGTATAAGGTATTTTTTACTTGTGTTGTATTCGTTTGCAAATGAGGCTTATAGGCTTCCCAGGGAATTATTTCGTCAGTAAAGGGAGATGTTCCCCCTAATGCTAGAAAGCGTTGTACCATTAATGGGAGTTTTTTTTTATTTAATACTTGCCAATCATTTAATAAGCCAAAGCGCATTTCTCCTCGCCAGCCAGTTCGCAAGGGGATACGTGCAGCAAAAGGAATAATGGCTGATTTCCAAGAGTTAGGTAGAACAATCGCTTGATCGTAGGATTCATTTCTAATTGATTTTCCGATTTGCCAACGTCGTTTCGGCTGAAATTGGGAATGGCCTAGTGGCATATCCATTATTTTATTAATTTCTGGCATGGCAGAAATTAATCCATGGCTCCAGTGAGGCGCTATAATATCGAGCGTATTTTCAGGACATTGTTGCTTTAGATATTTAAATAAAGCCTGTGCCATGATGATATCGCCAATCCATGCAGGGCTGATAATAAGAACCTTTTTAGAATTAACGGTGCTTGAAAAATTGATCATATTCCCTGAGCCTTTGTCTTTGTCATGACGACAAAAATTCAAGTGCGGAGAGTATACTCCGTACCACAATAGGGGCAAGTTACATGACCCGTTTTTGCGATAGGTAGATAGACCCTGGGGTGTGCATCCCACAATCGATTGTTTGGTAAAGGGCAAGAAAGAGGCAGTGTTTCTGGGGTAATTTCATAGTAGTGTTTAGTGCTACTACGCGATAATGGCTTAGACATGATAAAACCTTAAAAGTACTTCATTATTATTCTGCCAGTTTCATGCTAGACTGTATAGGTATTTACGTTTATTTTATAGTATAAATAGACTCATTTTTATAATGGCTTAGTGGTAGTTCTAACTTACCATAAGGCTTAAAATTAAGGATTAAAGTTTCCCTATTGCATTAGGAATTTAAAAAAATTTTCCTTACACATAACTTATTTTTGCCTGAGAAAGATTTATTGAGAAGTTAGTAATGGTATTATTCCAAGACTTAAAGCGTCATATAAAGAATATCAATAATAAAAGCGAACCTTTGGGTATTTATCCTATAAAGTCAGCTGCTGAATTGTTAAGTACAAAAGACAATCAGGCTTTTCTTCAAACCATCAAACTATTAATTAAACCCTCTCGACGATTTGATGATTTTTATTTACCCGTTATCGAAAAATTTGCTGAGTTTGTTCAAGTAATTCCTGAAAATGAACGTAGCTTTTTGGGTCAACAAACTGATTTTTTATCTCATGGTTTAGAACGGGGTTCAAGAGTGCTGTCTTTATGTTTAGCGCATTTTTTTCCTAAGCAGGCTGATTTTTCTGCGATTTCTAAATATGATGCATTGTGGATTTATGCGACTTTTACGGCGGCATTATTCTTGGATATAGGTAAAATCGCTGTAAAATATACCATTATGCTTTACCATGAAAAGGCTTACCCACTTAAGAAATGGGATCCTTACACCAGTGCTATGTTAGGCCAAGGAAGTTATTATAAATTTGATTATATTAAAGAAAATTTTAATAACCTACGCCATTTTATAACACCTATGCTCGCACGCCAGATATTGGATAGTGCGGGTTCAGCTTCGGAGAAAGGATTTAATTGGATAGCGAGTGATCCAGAAGTGCTAGAAGTTTGGTTTGCTTTATTGGCAGGAGAAGAGGAACGTATCCCAATGACTTCTTTTATGTCGATGATTCCACAGGCTGAGATAGGGATAATAGAAAACTATAGAAAAAAAGCCGGCATATCGCTAACAGACCCTGCAGGCGAAGCATTCTTGCAGTGGCTACGTAAAGAAATTAAGGAAGGACGAATTGATATTAATGCAACGGATGATAAGTTGCATGTAAAAGAAAAAGCCATCATTTTATCGAGTGTTCTTTTCCAGCAGTTTGCGAATGCTAATGCTACCTATAAACATCCAGAAATTATAGAAAGACAATTTATTGATATTGCTAAACTTTATCAAATACCGATTAGCGAATTAGATCAGCGTAACCGAGCACATGGGGGAGTATCTGGAATCAGTGATTTTGCTAAAAGATATAGAACGATGGGTGGTATAGCGGCTATTCAGGATAATGTAAAAACATCGCATCGTTTTTTAAAAGGAGGTATTGGTTTGCTTGCACTGATTACGGCATTACCATTACATAAAATAATGCCCTCAGGATTAACTGAAAAAACTATAATAAAACCTCCCAGCTTTCCTAATCCAACGACTTGATTTTCTAAATGGCAACCTATGTTATTGGTGATATTCAGGGCTGTTTTGATCCTTTCATTCGTTTGTTAGAAAAAATTAACTTTAATTCCAATCAAGATTGTTTGTGGTTAACAGGTGACTTGGTTAATCGGGGTCCTGCTTCTTTAGAAGTACTTCGCTTTGTTAAATCATTAAAATATAGCCAGGTCGTTTTAGGTAATCATGATTTACATTTTTTATCAGTGCTTTATGGTAAATCAAGTCTGGACAAACAAGATACCCTAGCGCCTATTTTGACTGCATTGGATAAAGAAGATTTAGGTACTTGGTTACGCCATAGACCCTTGTTGCACCATGATCCAAGCTTAGGTGTTATCTTGATACATGCAGGGTTACCACCACAATGGGATCTAAATAAAGCGCTGCAATGTGCACATGAACTGGAGGAAGTGCTGCGAGATGAGCATTATCTTGAGTTTTTTACCAATATGTATGGCGATACACCCAGCCGATGGGACGATGTGCTAGAAGGTTGGGATAGATTGCGTGTTATCACTAATTGTTTTACGCGATTACGTTTTTGTGATGTAGAAGGAAATTTAGATCTATCTAATAAAAGCAACATAGCTAAAGAAAATTATTTTCCTTGGTTTAAAGTACCTGGTCGGCGCAGTAAAAATTTAAAGATAATATTTGGACATTGGGCGGCATTAGCTGGAAAAACGGATGATCCAAATATCATTGCATTAGATACGGGTTGTGTATGGGGAAATTGCCTCACGGCAATGTGTTTAGAGGATGGCAGGCAATTTTCTGTCAAGTGTTAAATTAATAAAAGCAATTCTATTTCTCAAGCAAAGCTTCAGTTTATGAAACGAATGCCATATCGTTTTAGTCAGAGCAATGCTTAGCGGATGTTATAAAAAGAGTTCCTGAGCGAGAATTAGGGTAAGAGACATTTTTTACATGGTAGTCTTCTAAATCTCGCTGTAATAAATTATTTGCAGGGATTGAGTAATTAGAACGTGATTTTTTTAGTGGCTCAAACTGTAAATGCCATGTTTTTTGATATTGAACGATGCCTAACCATAGCATAAGGCCATCATTAAAGCGATGTGTTTTCCACAACTTCAAAACTAATAAATGATGTGTTGCTGGAAAATATTTACTCATTATTAAATCAGGTTTTTTTCCTGCATTGGATGAAATAAATAAAGGAACTTCCGGATCATGCTGGCGTAGACTTAAGTGGTAAATGGTTGTTAGCAGTCTTTTTTCAGGTAGTGTGCGCCAACCGCGCTTTTCCAAGGTGTGCTGAATGGTCGAATGTTTATCTGCCCATTGAATGTTTAAAATTTCTATTGATCTTCCAAAACGATTCATTAAGTAAGTAGGTTTTTTTTGTTTAGCTTGTTCCCACCAGGTTTTTACATCCAATAAATGAGTAGGCGGTGAATAAAGTTGATAATTCTTTAATTGTTTATGGTATTCGTGAAAGAGGTTAGCGGACCATAAAATAAGTAGTGTTACTAAGCCAATGATTCCCAGTTTAGCTATAGAAATGGCATTCTCTTGTTTTTTTCGTCGATAAGACAATGTTAATGCGCTAATAAGACTAATACCTAATAAAATTCCACCTAAAACATCGGTTAACCAATGAGCGGTTAAATAAACACGTGAAAATACGATTAAAGAAATAACTAAGGTAGTTACCCCATAAATTAATAATCGAAGCCATTTTCTTGGATGCTCTAATGCCGTTAATATCGCAAAAAAACCTAGTATTGAAACGCTACTTAAGGTGTGTCCACTTGGAAATGATGCACCGGAAGGGGTTTGTACTAATCCAGTAGGGCGTGGTATGTGCAG
Organism: Candidatus Rickettsiella viridis; assembly: GCF_003966755.1. NCBI lineage: Bacteria > Pseudomonadati > Pseudomonadota > Gammaproteobacteria > Legionellales > Coxiellaceae > Rickettsiella > Candidatus Rickettsiella viridis. Next base: position 1,570,534 of record NZ_AP018005.1, on the reverse strand, counting down.
AGCATGTTTAAAAATGCTGCCCAATTCGTAACTTAAGAGCCCAACGAGACCCCAATGTAATGCAGTCCAAAAATTACGTCTTATTAATAGAACGATTAGAATGACTACCCAAAAAACCATTAATACACGAGGGCTAATCTCTGTCATGCTAACCAGAAATTTATCAAGCGAAGGCTGGCGAAGGCTATGCATGAAATAGTAAATGGGCTCATTAAAGTAAGTTGCTATGCCATGATGAGCAACACTAAAGGCCAATAATAGAAAGCCGACTAAAGAGAAAAGGCAAGTCAAAGCAAGCGTTAATTGTGTATGTGCTTGTGGTGTTCGTGGATCCATTAAGAATGAAGCGAGCGAACTAAGCCGGGGGTGGTGGCGCGTGAAATGCCACAAATGGGCTAATTGTTTATCTAATAAACGACTAAACCAGGCATAAGAGGATTTAATAAAAGAATATAATAGCCAGAAAAATAACAACAGTAAAACGACAAATAAGATGAGTTTAGTGGCCACCTCGGGCGGTAATTGTTGCGATGCTTGCCCTAGCAATATGCCAGGCAGCATATAGACGGGTGCCCAGGCAATTGCTGAAATAATATCAGCCGTGAGGAATTGGCGGTACGTCATGTGGACCATTCCCGCAATAAAGGGTAGAACAGCACGAATAGGGCCTATAAAGCGTCCAACAAAAATGCTTTTCCCGCCATGTCTATCGAAGAAAGCTTCGCCTTTTTGTAGAAGTTTTGGGTAACGTCGAAATAGCCAGAATGTGGCAGTATGTTCATGATAATGACGTCCTACCCAGAAGCTTATTACATCACCAGTAATAGCGCCTGCAATGGCCCACAAAGTGATACTTGTAAACGGTAAAACACCAATACCAATTAAAGTACCAATGGCGGTCATAAAGACGGTTCCAGGGATTAAAAGACCTAGAAACATCAGACATTCAAAAAGTGTAATAAAATAAGTAATAACACCCGCTAAAATCGGATGAAGTTGTAACCAGTCAAAAAAAGGTCTGATGTTCTCTAGAAGTGTCATTAGGCTACATTCTCTCCAGCCGCTTGTTTATCGGCGTGATAGGAGGATCGCACCAAAGGCCCACTTGCCACGCGTGTAAAGCCCATTTCTTTTGCTAACTCGCCGAGGGCCTTGAACTCTTGTGGCGTAACGTAACGTGCTACGGGAAAGTGGTGCCGACTAGGGGCAAGGTATTGGCCTAAAGTAATCATATCAACGTCATGTTTACGTAAATCCGCCATGACCTCTTGAACTTCTTCAAGCGTTTCTCCCAACCCTAGCATGAGTCCCGATTTAGTGGGTATGCCTGGAAAGCGTTTTTTAAATTCCTGTAATAAAGTTAATGACCAAGCATAGTCCGAGCCAGGACGTGCTTGTTTATATAAGCGAGGGATAGTTTCAATGTTATGGTTGAATACATCGGGAAGTGCTGGCGCAATGGCGTCTAAAGCGACCTCCATACGTCCTCTAAAGTCTGGTACCAACACCTCTATAGTCAGAGATGGGCAGGCATGACGTAGCGCTTGTAGACAGGCAGTAAAGTGGCTGGCTCCACCATCGCGTAAATCGTCCCTGTCCACAGAGGTGATGACAACATAACGTAACCCCATTTGTTTGACTGTTTTAGCTAAATTTTCTGGTTCATGTGGATCCAGGGGATCTGGTCGCCCATGCCCCACATCACAAAATGTGCATCGTCGGGTGCACTTATCACCCATAATCATGAAGGTTGCTGTGCCATGACTGAAACATTCACTTAGATTAGGGCAAGAAGCTTCCTCACACACGGTGTAAAGTCGATTTTCTCGTAACATGCTTTTAAGTTGATCGACAGCAGGTGTGGTGGCTAATTTAATGCGTATCCAATCTGGTTTGCGTAAGGGTTCTGATGGGGCAATTTTAATTGGAATCCGCGCCATTTTTGCAGCGCCGCGTTGTTTTTGACGTGGATCTAGGGTTTCCATATTTATTAAGTTGTATAATAAAAGGGTGATTCTAGCATAAGTGCACGATGCTTAATAATTAGCTTATATATATTGAGAGTATAAGCCGATCGTTAATCAATGTATTCGGGAATAGCGATTAATTTTAGTAAGTGCTTGTGCTGTTTTCGATTGGAAAATCTGCTTTTTTTCTCTGTAAAATCAGCTTAGCTTTTAGCTGCTGGCTAAAAAGATCCGCGACCATTCCTAGGTTGCTCGGCCCACCTAAATCTGAAAGCTGTGTGACAGCTAATTGGCTAAATCCACAAGGATTTATTCCTAAAAATGGTTTTAAGTCCATTGCGATGTTAAAGGCGATGCCATGGTAGCAAAAGCCACGGCGAATACGCAGGCCAATAGAGGCTATTTTAGCACCATTAACATAAACACCTGGGGCATTTTTTCTTGCTTGTGCATGAATAGCGTAGCCTGCAAGGAATTCTATAATCGTTTCTTCGAGTAATGTAACAAGTGCCCGTACATTTAGGTTTAAACGTCGGAGATTAAGTAGTGGGTAGACAACCAGCTGGCCTGGACCGTGATAGGTTACTTGGCCACCCCTGTCCGTTTTTTCAATAGGAATAGCGCCAGGGTTGAGGACGTGTTCCAGTTTTGCGGCTTGTCCTAGCGTATAGACGGGCTTATGTTCAATCAGCCAAATTTCATCCGCTGTTTCAGTGGACCTAGTATCAGTAAATAAGCGCATAGCTTGGCTTACACTGTTATATTCGGCTAGGCGCAAAGGCCTTATGATAAGTTGTTCCATACTCTTCGCACTAGAATTTTCGGCGGTGTTGCCGCTCAATTCGCAATCCTCATGTATCATATATACACTCCGGTTGCTTCATTTTCGCGGCGCCTTGCCGAAAATCCTATTGCTGTGAGTATCTTTGCATATTGGCAAATTTTACTCATGATACTCATGGTTTTTCATCAGATTTTAACTTTTATTTCTGCTAAAATTCTATCTTATGCTTTTAGACAAAGGAAAGGGTTTATCATGAAATGGTTATTTGTTCCAGTTTTTTTGATATTAGTTAGTCCTGCTTTTGCCATTGCTAATCCAGCGTCTGTTTATTGTGCGCAGCACGGTGGTAAATTGACAATAGTCAATAATAAAAATGGCCAGGTAGGGATATGTCTTTTTCCTGATCGTAGCTATTGTGAAGAATGGAGTTATATGCGAGGAACCTGTAAACCTGGACAGCGGTTTTTAACTAAAAAAGTGCCAAAATATAGATATTGAATGGAATGAATGAAAAATGGTAGACACAAAAAAGTTAAAGTATTTGGAAAAAATAGGTATTGATGTATGGATCCCGAGAGAGCAAAAGTTAGTGAAGCAAACGAAGGCAAAGGATAGCCCTAAAAAATTAGATATAACGAGAGGAGAGCAAATTGCCACAATGAGCTGGGAGGCATTGCAATTAGAGGTGGCACGTTGCCAAGCGTGTAATCTTTATAAAACACGTACTAATCCTGTATTTGGTGTAGGTAACCCCAATGCCGATTTATTAGTCATTGGTGAAGCGCCAGGTGCTAATGAGGATAAACAAGGAGAACCCTTTGTAGGGAGAGGCGGGCAATTATTAACAAATATGTTGTTATCGATTGGTTTTAAGCGAGAAGATATTTACATCGCAAATATTTTAAAATCACGCCCTCCGAATAATCGAGATCCTTCTCCTGAAGAGGTGAAAGCGTGTACACCCTTTCTTTTAAGGCAAATTAGCCTTATCAAACCCAAGTTAATTTTGGCAGTAGGACGAATTGCCGCACATTTTTTATTAGCGACTAATGATAGTATGGGAAATTTACGTGGGAAACTATTTCATTACGGCGATCATAAAATTCCTTTACGTGTAACCTATCATCCCGCCTATTTACTTCGTGCGCCGCGTGAAAAAAGAAAAGCATGGCAGGATATGCAATGTATAAAAAAACAGTTACAAGGAAGTCAGTAACTAAAAAAGAATTTGGATTCAGTTTAATTGACTTATTATTTACATTGGTTTTGCTGAGTGTTTTACTGAGTTTAGCTTTTCCTGCTTACAACTATCTAATGGTTGAAATTCGCTTATTAGCACTCACTGAGCGCGTAACGTCGGCACTTAATTATGCTCGAAGTGAGGCATTATGCTCGAAGTGAGGCGATAAGACATCGAAGCGTTGTTATACTTTGCCCTAGTGAAAATGGAAAAACATGTAGTGGACAATGGCGTAATGGATGGATCATTACTTTAGGTCGATATGCAGAAAATTTTCCAGAAAGTAGCTTATTACGCGTTTACCCGCCTTTAAAGAAACATGAGTTTTTAATATGGCATGGTGCTGGTAGACGAGATTACGTACAATTAAATCCAGATGGCTCAGCCTATGGGCATAATGGTAGTTTTGCTGTTTGTGTTAAGGTATTGGCTACAAGTACAGTATGGCTAATTAAGATGAGTGCAACAGGGAGAATAAGAATTGATAAGGATTTTGGGCTGCAAAGCAATTGTTATTATTAGCTTTGAGGATAAAACAAACCCTACTCATCATAGCGAGCGAATGAAATGAGCGTGGCCATCTAGGTTACTATATTTATTTTCTGGATTGCCGCGCGCCTGCCGGTGCTCGCAATGACGATGAATGGGATTTCATGTTAATAAAGTGGTTTATTTATGAGAAAAATAGTTGCGTTTAGCTTTTTTATGTCTATGAATGTGTATGCGGCTAATTCACTGGGTGAGTTAACCGATAGAATGATGTTACCGTTCTCCGTATTAACTTCAGCCTTATATAACATAAGCTTAGCAATAGGTATTGCTTTATTGTTTGGTGCGTTGATTCAATATAAAAACCATAAAAATAATCCGGGACAAGTGCCATTTAGTCGGCCCATCACCTTATTAATATTTGGGGTAGTTTTAATCGTATTACCCATTCTCGCAAAGTTATCAGAGAGCGCGCATTTAGTTTCTAGGGTATATTAAATGAAGATTTTAATTAGTAATGATGATGGTGTTCACGCACCAGGTATAAATATTTTAGCTAAGGCCTTAGGAAATATTGCAGAAATCACCATAGTAGCACCAGACCGTGATCACAGCGGAGCCAGTAACTCATTGACGTTACAAAATCCGTTAAGAGTGAGAGAAATAGAGAAAAGGGTGTTTAGTGTTCAAGGAACCCCTACGGATTGTGTGCATTTGGCGTTAACGGGGTTATTTAAGAAAGATGAGATGCCCGATTTAGTCGTATCCGGTATCAATGCGGGTTCTAATTTAGGCGATGATGTTTTTTATTCAGGGACCGTAGCGGCAGCAATGGAAGGTCGGTTTATGGGTATTCCATCGATTGCTTTTTCGATAGCGGGAGGCGAGCCGTCATTCTATACCACGGCAGCCGAAGTAGCTAAGCAGCTGGTACAGCTTCTTTATAATAAACCCATCCCGACTAAAACCATTTTAAACGTCAATGTCCCAGATGTTGCTTTCGGAGATTTAAAAGGATTTACAGCAACGCGTTTAGGTACGCGTCATATGGCTGATAGGATGGTGCCAAGCCAAGATCCGCGTGGCCGTACGATTTATTGGATAGGGACGTCAGGTAAAGAAAATGAAGCGGGGAAAGGGACAGATTTTTACGCGATGAGCCATCAGGAAGTCAGTATTACGCCCTTACAATTAGATTTAACCCACCATTCCGTGCGAGACTCGCTGGAGGATTGGATTCTAGCGATAGATTAAATATACTCTTCGCACTTAAATTTTCGGCGGCGTTTCCGCTTGGTTCGCAATCCTCATGTATGTTGTCATACACTGTGGTTGCTCTCCTTCGCGGCGCCTTGCCGAAAATCCCATTGCTGTGAGTATAAAAGTAGTTTTATCACTTATAATGTGGCATGAAGATTTTTTCTAAGCTATACGACAAAGTGTTGGTGTGGGCTAAACATAAGCATGCACCCACTTCCTTATTCCTATTGAGTTTTTCTGAGTCGTCTTTTTTCCCTATTCCCCCGGATGTCATGTTGGCGCCCATGGTATTGGCGCGGCCACACTGTGCTTTGCGTTATGCTTCATTGACCACAGTGGCCTCTGTTTTAGGCGGTCTTTTTGGTTATTGGATAGGGACGGTAGCTTTTGACTGGATTTATCCCTACATTGTTCAGTTTGGATATGAACACGCCTATCAGCAGATTGAGCATGGATTTAAAGCATGGGATTTTTGGATCCTTTTTTTAGCGGGCTTTACGCCACTTCCTTATAAATTATTTACTATTGCAGCTGGAACCTTGCATTTTGCGTTATTACCCTTTATCTTGGGATCTTTAGTGGGACGCGGCGGGCGATTTTTTCTGGTGGCCTTGCTTATTCGGTGGGGCGGCGTACATATTGATAAGTTATTGCGTCATTATGTCGATCGGATATCTTGGTTTATTTTATTATTTGTAATTGCAGTATTCGCCTATCTTAAGTTTATGTCTTAGGTTCTTATAATCAAATAATATACTCACAAAAACTCAAGTACGAAGAGTGTAAGCTGATTTTTTATGATAAGAGATTTGTCTCTTAGTCTTAGTTTAATACGGAGATTAACTATGCGTAATGCGAGAAGGAGCAAAACGACTAAAGAGGTAAAAAAAAATAAAGATAAGCCTGCGAGCATGGAGGTTTTTGAAAATAAACCGGACGAGTTTTTAGTCAATAGGGAGACGATAGCAGAAACAGAAGCTGAGCTGCCGCCTAGATCACATAAATATGCAAGGCGTGATGAAACCTTAGGTGCAACACAATTGTATTTGAATGAAATAGGATTTTCCCCTTTATTAACGGCAGAAGAGGAAGTCTATTATTCTAGGCTTATTGCCAAAGGCGACCAAGATGCACGTAAACGCATGATAGAAAGTAATTTGCGTTTGGTTGTAAAAGTTGCACGTCACTATAATAATCGTGGATTGCAATTTTTAGATTTAATAGAAGAAGGTAATTTAGGCTTAATGCACGCGGTAGAAAAATTCGATCCAGAAAGAGGGTTTCGTTTTTCTACCTACGCCGTATGGTGGGTTCGTCAAGCCATTGAACGGGCTATCATGAATCAGGCGCGTACCGTCCGATTACCTATACATGTTGTAAAAGAGCTCAATGTTTACTTACAAGCAGCGCGAGAGCTTACGCAGAAGCTTGATCACAAACCTACAGCGGATGAAATTGCGAAATGGTTAGATAAGCCTTTCGAAGAAGTTGAAAGGATGTTAGGTTTAAATGAACATATTACCTCTGTCGATGCGCCAGCGAGTAGCGAAGCAGATAAGCCTCTATTAGAGACTTTGTCAGATAATCGTGAAAATGATCCAGAGCATATCTTAGAAGATGAAAACTTACGTAAAAGACTAGAAAATTGGTTAAAAGAATTGACGACTAACCAACGCGAAGTGATTGCAAGGCGTTATGGTTTATTAGGTTGTGACCGTATGACTTTAGAAGAAGTCGGAGAGGTCATTGGTTTAACCCGAGAACGGGTTCGCCAAATTCAGGTAGAGGGATTAAAGGCGTTGCGAAAAATTATGGAAGAACAAGGATTTTCTGCAAGCTTATTATACGATAATTAAAATCATTTGTTAGAATATACCGCTCGTACTTGAAAATGCGAACTATTAGAATTCACGGCGAGCGGTATACCCAATCACATGACGGGCGAAAGAGAAGCTTCCGCGCCGTCATTCAAGGGGAGAATCGCGATGCTCCCCTTGAAAATCCCCATCGCGAAAGGAAGGCACTTGAAAATGCTTCTCGCATCTTCAAGTGCAATGGGTATAATAATGTTGAAAAAAATAAATAAATTTTTAATAAATTATAAATACAGTTTAACGTATATTGTTTTAATTGTTTTAATAAATACGTTATTTTCTTATATGCCTCTGACTAATATACATGGTTCAGAAGTATCTCCTATGGATTGGACAGTGGGCGTTGTGTATGTGTTGCGTGATTTTGCTCAACGCGAGCTGCAACACAAAGTGATATTTGCCATGTTTATCGGTAGTATTCTGAGTTATGGGTTAGCCAATAAGGCAATGGCGATTGCCAGTATGAGTGCATTTCTTATTGCGGAGTTTATTGATTGGGCAGTTTATACTTTTACGCGTCGTCCTCTTTCTCAACGTATACTTTGGTCAGCAAGCCTTAGTTCGCCTATCGATAGTGCAGTGTTTTTAGCTATTGTAAATCAATTCAATTGGTTGGGTGTTACCATCTTATCGCTAGCCAAGATAGCGGGTGTATTCATTGTTTGGTATTGGTGGCGTACCCGAGAGCGGCGATTGCTCGCCGAAAGACAGTCAAATTCAATGATAATGAATTCTTTGGAGATTTAAAAAATCATCTTTTTAGAATGCTATCAAAATTGCTTCTAGCCATAAAGCTAGCTTATATCGAGTTTTGAGCGTTTGAAATTAATCAATTTATTGAATTTTTAGTTTATGGTTTTTTTTAATGGTAAGCTGTATTTTTTTACAGTATATTTGCAAGGAGCAAAAAATGTTAAAAAAAACTTTGTGTCTATTTTCTTTGTCCATGTTTATCAGTCTTCCTGCTTTTGCCAAAGATTATCCTCCGTTTGATGCTACAGTCAAATACTATGCACCCTGTCCTAATAAGGATTATGAAAAGTGTGCTAAAGAGAATAAAAAAATAATTATAAAAGCCATGCCGGGAAATAGTAAGATACTTGATTTAAAACAAGCTATTTTTAAAAGTGAGAAAAATAATAAAAAATTTTCACCTGATGAACAAATGATTACTTGTAATGACTATTGGCCAAATGACACTCAGTTTGCTGATGTATGTTGGAATGATAAGTTAAAGGGGGTATCAGTTGATCTGAATCTTAAATAGGGTTCATTTAAAGTAATTTATTAATAGATTGAATAGTGATGTCCTTTAGTTCCTCTAGTACAGATATTTCAATGTTTAAAGGTGGTAACCAATAAATTGTATTACCTAATGGGCGTAGCCAAGCGCCCATTTTTATCGCTTCCTGAAATATTTGGTAGCCAACGCGCTGATTTTTTTGTTCTGTAGTTAAAACTAAATCAGCTGCTACGATGGCGCCAATGATGCGGATATTAGTTAATTTCCCTGTTATGTCTGCTACTTCTTGCATGAGCGTTTTTAAAATAGTTTCTTTTTTTTGAACTTCCAAATAGATATTTTCTTCTTCTAAAACCGTTAAACATTCCAATGCGACGGCAGCGGCTAAAGCATTACCGCTAAAAGTATGTGAGTGTAAAAAGTTTTTTTCTATTGAATAATCATCATAAAAAAGGTTATAAATATCAGTGCGTGTTAATACAGCACTCATAGCTAGCCAACCGGAAGTTAGGCCTTTACTTAAACAAATAAAATCTGCTTGTATTTGTGCATGCTCACAGGCTAAAGCAAATCCTGTTCTTCCCAGTCCGGTCATAATTTCATCGGCAATTAAATAAATACCCTGTTCTCGGGTCCATTTTCGCAGCCGGCGTAAAAAATCTTGGCTATAAATCAACATGCCTCCGGCACCCTGGACAATCGGTTCTACGATAATGGCTGCAAGCACGGTAGCTTGTTGTTCTAGCTGTTTTTCAATGGCCGGCCAGCAATCCGAGCAATCTTCCCATAAAGGATCTTCACGTGAAGTGACATAAGGTAGGTTACAGATAAACTGAGGCTTTATAAGCTGGGGTTCGTAGGGTTGATGATAAAGGCCTAGGTCACTTAGCCCGAGTGCCATAAAGGTTTCACCATGATAGCCGTTTTGTAACGCAGTAAATTGCGTACGTTGTGAAAAACCTTTAATTTTTTGTGCGTGTAGCGCCATTTTTAATGAAATTTCAACGGCAGAAGAGCCTTCGCTAGCATAAAATACCTTATTTAGGCCTGGGGAAAGTAGGGCTAATTTCTCCGAGAGTTGAACGATAACCTCATGAGTGCTATTGGCAAAAATGACGTGTTCAAAACGATCGAGCTGTGCATAAAGCGCTTTTTTTAAGCGAGGATGATTATGACCCAGTGATTTACACCACCAACTCGAGATGGCATCAATCAAGCGCAGCCCATTGTCTAATTCAATAAAAGGCCCGTAGGCCTTGCTGACGACTAAGGGTGGGAAACTAAGATAATCCTTCATCTGAGAGCAAGGGTGCCAAATATGTTGGAGGTCTCGATTGATAAGATTCATAAAATAGGATAAAAGTGGGGTTTTTAAAGGATCCCTCTAAAAGAGAAGGAGGGAAATTAGCATACTTTAAGAAAAATAAGAATTTTTCAGAGAAACCCTTGTGAATAAAAACAATAAAAAAGTGAGTCGTGTAAAAGCGTGTGTTAGAGCACTGCGCCCTTACCATATCGCCAAGAATTTTTTATTATTTATTCCGCTTCTCGTCGGTCATCACTATTTTGATCAGACTTCTTTAAAAAATAGCGTTATTGGATTTTTAGTTTTTTGTTTATTAGCTTCTAGCGCTTATTTGATTAATGATCTAGTTGATTTAGAAAAAGACAAGCAACATAGCAAAAAACAAAAACGTCCTTTTGCGGCTGGAGAGCTTCCTCTGGTTGTTGGTTTTATTCTCGCACCCTGTCTGTTAGTATTTGCATTAGGTATTGCACTTTATTTACCTTTAAATTTTTTCTTAGCAGCGATCACTTATTATTCATTAACGTTGCTGTACTCTTTTTTTATTAAGAAACAAAAATGGTTAGACGTCATATTATTAGCTATTTTGTATTCTATACGGGTTTTTGCAGGGATGACGCTGGTTGAAAATGGTTATTCCTTATGGTTAATTATTTTCGTGTTATTTTTCTTTTCTAGCTTAGCGTTGCTTAAGCGTTACGCAGAACTTTACGATGCAAAATTAGAAAATAAAGAGACGCTCGTAGGTCGTGCTTATGGACTGATAGATAGTGCGAGACTGGTTTTTTTAGGTCATACGAGCGCGTACTTAGCGATTTTAACCTTTATTTTTTATATTCATTCCAATAAGGTTTTATTTCTCTATAAAACCCCTTTGTTGTTATGGTTGATTTGTCCTTGTTTGTTTGTTTGGCTTAGACGGCTATGGTATTTCGCGCAGCAAGGAAAAATCCATGATGATCCGGTGGTGTTTACAGTAAGAGATAAATTTAGTTGGATTATGGTTGGTTTGATAGTGGTGATTAGTCTATGTGCACTACCCATTTAAACCACGCCTAACTGTAATAAACACGCGCCTACGCGTTGGCCTGCCTGTATACCATCAATAATCATTTGGTTTTCAGGTGTTAAAAACTTATCTACTGCAGAAACTAAATTGGCGTGGTTTTCGATAATTTTTATTTGTTTTTGGTTTAGCGGGAGATCGCCTGTCAACGTAACATAACCAAGTAGCCATGCTCTAAATTCTTCGTTAGTCATTATATTTTCCATCGTGAATGCGATGGAGTACTTCCCGCGGCGTTTCGGTGACGTAGCTGTTATCAATTACATGATGAAATACCGAGTTCAGTGAGAGCTCGATAATAGGCGAAAAATGCGCGCAAAGGGCATTGCTATAACCAAAACGCTTAATATAGTCACACACATCCTTGAGCCAAGAAGTAAAAGTGTCTAATGGCTCTTCAATTAAATCCAACTGGTTTTTGATCAACCGCAAGCCATTACGCTGTATCGTGACGTTTATACCAATTTCGAAGTAGCCTTGAAGCCAATAGCAAAATAATTGATTGGTTTTCATTTAACAATCGGCTTGTATACGACATCTATCCTGGCTAAGATCTACGCCTGCACTCAGCCTCATTCCTTCCTCAAAGTCTGGTAAACTAGTTGACGGAAAACTAATCTTTATTTCTTCAATGTTCCCAAATCGTGGAAATATCTTTTCAAATTTTAAAAGATCTGCTTTAAGAAAAGAAGTAAATAGATTGTGAATTTCACGAGAAGCTTTGTGCATCAAAGGTAAAGTAACAATAGTTGTATCCGGATATACATAAATATGGATGCTACCAATATCTACAAGAACATGCTTAAGTGCTTGCCCAAGTCTATTTTCAGCCGTAGTATCTCGGGAGGCTTCTCTTTCCACGCGTTTTCTTCGAATTATTTCTTTTAATTGTTTTTCTTTTTCTTCTAAATGGTTTTTAAGTTGCGTAATGTCTGCATTCAATTTCTCAATTGATTGGTTTTCCTGCTGTTTATTCACATTTTTATACATGTTATTCACTCCTTATGTTGGTATCCCTTACCCATTCATTCTAAGATACTTAAAATGCACTTACAATGTTATATTCTATATAAATGAGCTCGACAATTGTTATAAAGTATCTCAATTAAAATTAAGCGAGAATAAAATGCAGCAGTAATCCAATTTACGGGGTGTCTGTATTGCCGCTCCCTACCTTCACACACGTATTTTATACTATTTGAAGTAAAATCGATCGTAAAAGGCGTGTTTTGTAAAAGTTGACAAGGGTAGTTATTCATTTTATGTTGCTATTTTTCTTGGTATAAGAATCTAGTATGTTAAATGTAGAGGTTCGTCATGATTGGATCCGCAATGAAATTCAATCACTGTTTGAAAAGCCATTTAATGATTTAATTTTTCACGCCCATGCGACGCATCGTCACTCTTTTCGTCCCAATGCCGTTCAAATAAGTACTTTACTGAATGTAAAAACAGGTCTTTGTCCTGAGGATTGTTCCTATTGCCCGCAAAGTGGTCATTATAATACGGGCTTAAAGAGAGAGCCCTTAATGTCATTAGATCAGGTAAAGGTCGCTGCAAAAAAAGCGAAAGAACAAGGAGCAGGTCGGTTTTGTATTGCGGCTGCTTGGCGCAGCCCCCCTAAAAAAGAGTTTGCGGATGTATTAGCGATGGTTACGGCTATAAAAGCATTGGATTTAGAAGCTTGTGCTACCTTAGGCATGTTGACAGAGGAACAGGCTCGTCAACTAGCACAGGCCGGATTAGATTATTACAACCATAATCTAGATACATCACCTGAATACTATAAAACAATTATATCGACACGAACCTATGAAGAGCGATTGCAAACCTTGGCACAAGTGCGTGCAGCAGGCATTAATGTGTGTTGTGGTGGTATTATTGGTATGGGTGAAAGCCGAGAAGATCGAATAGGTTTGTTGCAACAATTAGCTAATCTTCCTGAGCATCCTAAAAGTGTCACCTTAAATAAATTAATTCCGATTCCAGGAACACCATTAGCAGACAAAGTAGCGGTTGATTCATTTGAATTTATTCGTATGGTGGCTGTCGCACGAATTATATTGCCTTTTAGTATGTTGCGTTTATCTGCAGGGCGCGATAGCTTGAGTGAAGAAGCACAAGCGCTGTGTTTTTTTGCTGGAGCTAATTCGATTCATTATGGTGAAAAATTATTAACCACGGCAAATGTTGCGCCTGATCAAGATCGTGCGTTATTAGAAAAGCTGAATCTGATCCCCGTGTTAGCTGATACCGAATTAAATACATGCCATTCCTGTTAGAAGATTCACTAACGCAACATAAACAGGCCGGGCTCTATAGAACGCGTGCTGTTTTGCAAGGTGTATCAGGAACACAGCGGCTTTATGGTGGGAAAAAGCTGATTTCGTTTTGTTCTAATGATTATTTAGGACTAAGTCAACACTCTGATGTTATTAAGGTGTTTAAACAAACAGCTGATGAATATGGTCTTGGTAGCGGTTCTTCGCATTTTCTGGGTGCTTATAGTCGCATTCATTGTGAGTTAGAAGAAGCTTTAGCAGAATTTAGCGGTTACCCAAAGGCGTTGGTTTTTTCTACTGGCTATATGGCCAATTTAAGTATCTTAACGGCCTTAGCAAATAGACATGATAGTATATTTGGTGATAGGTTAAATCATGCTTCCTTAGTCGATGCGGCAAGGCTTTCCGGTGCTTCCTTTAAACGCTATAAACATAACCATATTCCGAGTTTAACTAAGCAATTGACAGATTCTCCCGGGCGAAAGTCATTTGTTGTAAGCGATGGTGTATTTAGTATGGATGGTGATTTAGCGGCCTTGCCAGATTTGATTGAAACAGCAAAAAATCATTCAGCTTTATTATTAGTAGACGATGCGCATGGCTTAGGTGTATTAGGTGAAAAAGGTGCGGGTATTTGCGAATATTTTGGGTTAAAGCCAGATATTTTATCGGCAGGCTTTGGTAAATCCTTAGGGAGTTTTGGTGGGTTTGTGGTAGGAAGTGAAACCATTATAGAGCATTTAACTCAATTTTCACGCCCCTATATGTATACCACCGCGTTGCCGCCGGCTATTGCTAAAGCAACACATACCAGCTTATTGTTGCTCCAGAAGGAAGATTGGCGTAGAAAAAAGCTGTGTTATTTGATTGAGCATTTTAAACACACCGCTAAACAGTTAGAATTACCGATCTTGGCATCCCAGACCCCTATTCAGCCTATTTTACTTGGGGGACCTGAGCGAGCTATGAAATTAGCGGCACACTTACGGCAAAATGGCTTTTTAGTGAATGCGATTCGGCCGCCCACCGTACCGAAAAATACCTCGCGTTTGCGAATAAGTTTAAGTGCCTTGCATTCAGAAAATGATATCGATAGCTTATTAGAACGAATCGCGATCGGGTTGCATCGCGCGTAGATAAAAAACTATGCTAAATCAATTAGATGAAAAAAAAATTGCTTCTCGTTTCAATAGGGCGGCGCTTAGCTATGATAAAGCTGCTGTTCTACAGCGCACGGTGGCAAATGACTTATTAGAACGCTTGCAAGGCATTCGGTTACAACCGAAAACGATTTTAGATTTGGGTTGTGGCACAGGTCATGCTACGGCTTGTCTAAAAAAAATATATCCACTGGCTGAAGTTATTGGTTTTGATCAATCATTTGGAATGCTTAAACAAGCACAAGCGCTAAAAACAAAAGATGAGTTTTCTAAGTTCCATTGTTTAGGCGGTCAGGCAGAATCTTTACCCTTTCAAACCCATAGTTTTGAATTAGTCTATTCCAACCTGATGTTACATTGGAGTACCGATTTCTCAGCAACGCTTAGTGAGCTTCATCGTGTCTTAAAGCCAGGTGGCTTATTATTATTTTCAATCGTAGGCGCGGACACATTAAAAGAGCTACGTTATTCTTGGGCGCAAGTAGATGATAAATCGCATGTGCATGTTTTTCCCGATATGCACGATCTAGGCGATAGTTTACTTCAGGCAGCGTTTGCTGATCCGGTGATGGATGTGGATTATTTTACTTTACTCTATTCTGATATTTTTTTTTGATGAGGGAACTCAAAGAACTGGGCGTACAGAATCTTTCCATCGACAGACACCGTGGTTTAACACCGAAGCGATCCTTGCAAACATTGATTCAAGCGTATGATGTTTTTCGTACTTCGGCAGGGAAGTTGCCCGCCACTTGGGAAATTATCTATGGTCATGCATGGACTGCGACGCAGGAAGCCATTGAAGCTAAACAAGGTTCGAGCGAAATACGAATATCCGTGCCAGAAATTGGCGGACGCAGAAAAAATTAAAAATCTCTACGTTAAAGTTAATGGTTAAAAATGATGGCTAGCAAAAGTTTTTTTATTCTAGGCACAGATACGGGTGTTGGGAAAACAATAGCCGCGGGGGCTTTATTAACAGGGCTAAAAGTACAGGGGCTATCGACTATTGGATTAAAGCCAATTGCTAGTGGCGCTCAATTAACCCCGATGGGTTTGCGCAGCGACGATGCGATTTGTTTACAAAAGGCGGCAAGTATTTGTTTGCCGTACCAGCAGGTCAATCCTTTTTGTTTTGTGGATCCAATAGCACCCCACATTGCAGCAGAGCGGGAAAAACGTCTTTTAAGTGTTTCGGCTATCACACAATCTTGTCAGCTAGCATTGAGTTATCAAGCGGATTATGGCGTTATTGAGGGCGTAGGTGGTGTTAGTGTGCCTTTAAATAAAAAAGAGAACTTTGCCGATTTGGTTCAGATAATGGGGTTTCCTATTATTCTGGTGGTGGGTATGCGCTTAGGTTGTTTAAATCAGGCGCTATTAACTTGGAACTATCTACAGCAACGACAGCTTCCCGTCATTGGCTGGATAGCTAATCAGGTTGACCCCATGATGCATTGTATTGAAGAAAATATTAACTTTCTTAAGTCTTCATTTCCCATGCCTTATTTAGGGTTTTTTCCGTATCTACAAGAGATTAATTTAAGCGTTTTTTCGTCTTTAATTAACTATGAAGCTTTGTTAGGTGTTTTAGAAACGATAGGTATATAGTATTAGAATAGTACACATTGTTGGGCAAATAGCCTATTCTGTTGTGGGCCAAGCTATTTTGAGGTGCTTTTTGCTTATGAAGTTTATTTATCGATTAAATATTTTTATATTTTTTTTATTGCTGCCAACCCAACTCGTTTATGCGGCTTCAGCATCACAAGCATTAACCAGCTTATTAAATCGCTTACAAAGTTTGCAGGCTAATTTTACCCAAACGGTGATGGACGGCAGAGGGCAAATTCTGCAGAAAACCAGCGGCCAAATGATCTTACAACGACCCGGACGGTTTCGATGGGAAGTGACAGCGCCGAGTAAACAATTGTTAATTGCCGATGGACAGCGTATTTGGTTTTATGACATCGGTTTGCAACAAGTGATGATACAAAAGCAGCAAACAATGGCAGCGAACACTCCCGCTGCGTTATTGAGTGATTCTCCTAACAACTTAACAAAACAGTTTAATGTCAATTTTTTGATGGACGTTCAGGGCTTTTATTTAATACCTAAAGACAACAATGCGTTGTTTCGTTCAATAACTTTAATTTTTCAGCAAAATCAATTGCGTGAAATGCGCTTGATAGATAAATTGGGGCAACAGACCATAATCGATTTTTCACAAGTTAAGCTTAACCCTGCTATTAATGCACAAACGTTCCGCTTTGTGTTGCCTAAAGATAAAAATATTGAAGTTGTGAAGGGTTAATACGATGTCACATCACCACCACCATCATCACACCGCTTTTGCAGTGGGTTTAAATGTCAGTTTTGCGTTAGCCATATTGTTGAATTCAGGGTTTGTATTGGCTGAAGTGACCTATGCGTTTATTGCACATTCTATGAGTCTGCTTTCGGATGCGGTGCATAATTTTGCTGATGTTTTAGGCTTATTAATGTCTTGGGGCGCAAGCTTTTTAGCAAAAAAACGTTCTAGGCAACGCTATAGTTACGGCTATAAAAAATTGACTATTTTAGCGGCCTTAGCCAATGCGTTGTTACTGGTATTTACCTCCGCACTGATTGTGTATGAATCGATTGATAAACTTCGTAATCCGGTGCCTATTAATGAAATGATTGTGATGGTAGTTGCTTTTATTGGGATGCTAATCAATGGAAGTACGGCGTTATTATTTATGCGCCAACAACAATCTGATCTCAATATTAAAAGTGCATTCCTGCATTTAGCTTATGATGCGTTGATTGCGTTGGGTGTTGTGCTGGCTGGTGCAGTAGTATATTTCACTTCTTGGCAATGGGTAGATCCTGTGGTGGGTTTAGTCATCGTGGGTATTATTACTTTGGGGAGCTGGAACTTGTTGCGCCGTTCAGTTGAATTGATTTTAGGCGCAGTTCCTTATGGTGTTGATCAAAAAGCAGTAGTTACTTATTTAGAAAAGTTGCCGGGTGTTACAGCCGTACATGATTTACATATTTGGGGTTTAAGTACACAAGAAACAGCTTTAACGGCGCATTTGGTTATGCCAGGTGATGGTTTGTCGGATCAACTGCAACAACAAATTAATCAAACATTAGCCGAAAAATTTCAGATTCAGCACGTTACCTTGCAAGTAGAGCAAGGTCAGGAAAAATACCCGTGTAGCCAGGGATCGGTTTGCTAATGTTATTTGTATCTTACATTTTAATTGGTGTATTAGCCGGATTTCTATCAGGATTGTTAGGAATAGGCGGAGGTACAGTATTAGTTCCCGGATTATTGACTGTTTTCGCACACACAGGCATACCAAATCAATTACAAATGCATTTAGCAACCAGTACCGCATTAGCGTCTATTATTTTTAGTTCTTTAGTTGCTGTATACCAACAACAACGTAGTTTTTCTATTAACTGGTGTTTATTTCGCCAGTTAGCACCTGGGATGATTTTTGGTATTGTTATGGGTGCTTTAATTGCATTAATACTTTCTACACAAACATTAAAATTATTATTTAGTTTATTTCTTTTTTCTATCGCATTTAAAATTTTTTTTAATAAAAATAAAGTAGAAAGAAAAGAAACGATCTACTTAACGCCACTTAAAAAATGGGCTATAGGTATTTCTATTGGTGCTATTTCTGGTTTATTGGGTATAGGGGGGGCGCTATTGCCGTACCGATTTTTTTACGTCTAGGGTTATCAACCCACCATGCTATTGCAACTTCCTCTGCTTGTGTTTTATTGTTAGCGATTATTGGGGTGTTTACCTTTACCATGACAGGTCTTCATGTACACAACCTCCCTGTGGGTAGCGGTGGATTTGTTTATTGGCCCGCTGTTATTGGTGTATCGATTGGAAGTATGGTGGTTGTTCCCTTAGGTACGCGATTAGGTAAACGACTTAGAGGTCATCATTTAAGAAAAATATTTGCTTTATTCCTTTTAGTGGTAGGGGTTACCATGCTAATACCTTAATATATATACTCCCCGCACTAGAATTTTCGGCTGCGTTCCCGCTCGACTCGCAATCCTCATGTATGTTGTATACACTACGGTTGCTCCGTTTTCGCGGCGCCTTGCCGAAAATCCTATTGCTGTGAGTATATTTATTGCTGTGAGTATATTTACGGTAATGAGTATAAAATTTATGTCACAACATTCTTTAAAGCCCATTGGTATTTTTGATAGTGGCGTCGGTGGTTTAACCGTTGCCAAGGCAGTGACAAATCATTTGCCCCAGGAATCTATTATTTATTTCGGCGATACGGCCCATACCCCTTGGGGAGATAAATCAGCCGCAGCTATTCAAGCGTATTCTATAAAAATCTGCGATATGTTGTTGCAGCAAGATTGTAAACTCATTTTGATTGCTTGTAATTCTGCATCAGCCGTTGCCCATGAATTAGTAAAAGAATATGTGGGCCGTAAGTCTATTGTTGTTGATGTCATTGATCCGATGATTGATTACTTGGCAGAAAATTATGTTAATAAAACCATTGGATTAATTGGAACCAAACAAACTATCTGTTCAAATATTTACAGAAAAAAGCTGGATCAACGGGATATTCATATACAACTAAATTCATTAGCGACGCCCTTGCTGGTTCCTTTAATCGAAGAAGCAGCCGATCAAACCATTATGCAAGATGCGATTAAATCTTACCTTTTAAATCCCGTTTTAGCTGGTCTTGATGCGCTTGTTTTAGGTTGTACCCACTATCCTTTAATTAAACAACTTATACAGCAGTTTTATCCGACTAAAGCGGCCATTTTAGATTCGACGGATATCGTGGCTAAGCTTGTAAAAAACTTACTTGAAAGTCATGGTCTTTTATCGAACGGTGTTTTTGAACCACAAAAAAAGTTTTATGTCTCGGATTATACAACGGCATTTTCTGCACATGCGCGGCTTTTTTTTAAAGGCCCGGTTTCTTTAGAAAGGTACCCCTTATGGGAGTAAATACTGTGATAGTTGAGATGGTGTGGTTAGCGTTCAATTTATGTTAAAATAAACCAATTTATACCCATAACGAGAGGAGGAGTCGTATGGCTTCTAGTAAAGTTCTATCAGGCCAAAGGTTAGAATCTGTTTTAGCCACGAATACCGTATTGCGTAATACGTATATCCTGCTGGGCTTAACTATGCTTTTTAGCGCACTTACCGCTGGAATGGCTATGCTAAGCGATTCACCTCCATTGAATCCGTTAGTTACATTAGCGGGTTATTTTGGCTTATTGTTTCTAACGAACTGGACACGTAATAGTGGCTGGGGCTTGTTATCAGTTTTCGCATTGACAGGATTTATGGGGTATACGCTCGGTCCTATTTTGAACCACTATATCCATGGATTCACCAATGGACAGGCATTGGTCATGATGTCCTTGGGTGCAACAGGTCTTATCTTTTTTGCATTATCGGCTTACGCGCTGATTACCCAAAAAGACTTTAGCTTTATGTCCGGGTTTTTGATGGTAGGGATGATCGTTGCGTTTCTTGCCAGCATTGCTACCTTATTTTTCCACATACCCGCATTAATGTTGACCGTCTCAGCCGTATTTGTTCTTTTATCATCCGGCATTATTTTGCTACAAACTAGCCAGATTATTCACGGCGGCGAGACTAATTACATTATGGCCACTGTGACACTATATGTATCGCTGTATAACATTTTCTTGAGTTTATTAAATTTACTAGGCGCGTTTAGCGGTAATAGAGAGTAAATTTTTTTGCTCAAAGAGTCTAAAATTAACCCACTTTCAATCAGTGGGTTAATGCTATGTGCTAAAGTTATACTCGCAGCAATGGGATTTTTGGCAGGGCGCCGCGAGAACGAAGCAACCGCAGTGTATACATGATACATGAGGATGGCGAGTCGAGCAGGAACGCCGCCAAAAATTCAAGTGCGAAGAGTAATTATACTTTTAAGCGAGACCCAACTAAAATAAACCCATGACATTATCCTAGATAAGGGGATAAAGATGGGTTTACTAATCAATGGCGAAGAAGTGTTGACTGACGAATATGGTTATCTCATTCATTCCTCAGATTGGCATGAAAATATAGCGACGGTTATTGCAGAAGAAGAAGCAATAACACTCGTTAAAGACCATTGGCACGTCATTTATCTTTTACGAAATTTCTATCAACAATACCACAAGACACCCCCCATACGAATCTTAGTCAACCAATTAGCGGTACAAATTGGATCTGAAAAAGCAAATAGTCTTTATCTTAATAATCTTTTCCCCAAAGGCGTACTAAAGCAAGCGAGCAAGCTGGCAGGATTGCCGCGGCCCGCACGCTGTATGTAATGCCATTCTCTTTTTCTCATCGTTGCTTACTTAAAAGCTTACAATAAGAATCTGCTAAAAAATATTTATGTAAGAATTGAATAAAGATAAAAGTAATTAGTACAAATAACTTTTTATTTTATACTTAAAATTGTACTATTTAGTCGCAGCTATTAACTTTATTATAAAAAGAGAAGTCGAATGGATAGCGAACTTGCCGAAATAAAAGCCAGCATTCTAGAAATAAGGGATCGTTTAAGCGGACCTTTAAAGAGCTTCCTTGATAAAAAAATAAAAAAAACAGAAGCTTATTTTGAAAAAGAGGAACCCCCTTCAGATATACACATAGTTTATTTCAAGAATTGTTTAGACGATGCCAAAAAATGTAAAAAAATAGAAAAGGATTTTCCTTGTCAAAGGTTTGCTTGTTTAACGGCGGATCATAAACTATTTGATATCTTCCTTTATAAACTACTTAGTGTCTGTATCTTAGATAATCCGTCTGGTATAGATAAGATTAAAGATAATATATACAGAGATATTAAAGAGATACTAGAAAATTTACTAAATAATAACTTATGTCAAACGTATAAGACATACCAAACCCGAGATTCAATTAAAAAAAATATTTTAGAGTTATTGATTCTTTTGTTATCTAAAAAAGAACATGTGAGCTTTGATAAAGAGTATGAAGAATTTTTTACGCACTTTGGTTTTTTAGTTAATCATAACACTATAAATTTAAACCATTATTTAGATAAAATAGATAAGGTAGAAAGTTTAAATTATTTTTCTATTAAAAATCTTACGAATATCCGACAAAAATCTGTGGCTGTTATTTTTTCAATTGATAGTTCGATTATTTACAGAAATTTATTGGCAAACATTGAAGGGATTGCTAATAGTGAATTGAGTGACCAACCAGCGTTATTAAGATTTATTAATTGTTTTGTTTTTACACTGATTAATAAAAAAAAATATTTTTATGCAGGCTTAGATGAAAATCCCAATGAGAATCTTGATTTGGGCGTGGTATTGATTTACCAAGCATTAAATAGAAAATGTGAGCAAGAAAGCGCTGTTTCCAATGTAAGTTTTTTTAATCGTCTTATAAAATCATCGCCCAAGCCGACGCTTGGTAGACAATTATCAAAATTTAAACAAGACTATCGGGATAAAATAGGAAAAGAGTTTCAATGGGATGTGTTGAGCGAGGGACAAGTTAGCTCTGGTACACAAGTGGATAGCCTACCTGAAGAAATAGCTGTTTATTTTTCCACATGTGAAATTAATCGTAGTCCCAAGGCTGTCAAAGAGGCAGTGGAGATTGCATTACAGAAATATGGGACGTTAGAGTTATCTGAAATTCAGCAAGCAAAACCCGCTTCTATCGAAACAATAAATAATTTAAAGGGAATGGGAAGTAAACTTTTTAAAGCTGTACAAAAAGGTGTGGGAAAATTTACTGAGAAAACTCAGATTATTATTGATGATGTATCTAATAAAGCAATAGAAGTTTTTGAGAAGGGGCAGGGTATACTAGAGAAAGGCCAGGAGATGAAAGAGGACACAATAGGGTTTGTGAAAGATGCTGTGAACAACTTTAAGTGGCCAGTGCTTACTCCCGAAGGATCACTTTCTGGACTTTCTAACGTACATGAAAAAAGGTTATTTTTAATTCGCGGTAAGTTAGAAACCATGGCTTCGGAGTTGTATGAGATTCAATCATTTTTAAAAGAGCGTATTGATCAAGCTAGATCCAGCAATAGGGTCGTCAGTTACAATGCAGGAAAAATCTATCTACATAATGAAGAATTCCCCCATCTAGAAGCTCAATCGGAAGAGATAGAAAAAGAGTTAAATGCTATTTATATTAGTGCAATAGATAAATTCAAACTAGAGATTGAAAATAATATCTGGTTTAAGAGTGAAAAATTTTCATTAAAGGAATGGATTAAATTCTTTTTTACACAGGGTTATTTTAGTGTAAAGCTAGAAAAACTTAAACAACTGAATAGATTAGACGATAAAATAGATTTTAAAGCTGAAAAAGATTGTTTTTTTAAGGCGAATTTTTTTGCTTTATTTCATTGTGGAATTATTCGTTGGCCATGGTTGAGTAAAGAAAATTTTGCAACGAAATGGGCAGAGCAAGTTATTTTATTAAAGATAAAAGAGGGCAGTGAAACAACCAATGAAAACTTTAGTAAAGCTAGCTTTCTATTAGAGGTGCTCAAGATTTATCACGAAGTATTTTCTAACCTGGGCAAAAAGGATTTTTTCTCTGAGCTATACCCAGATATTAACCAAGCCAGTATTAAATATTTGCCAGAGTTAAGTAGATTATTTGGAAAAATTAATAGTCGAATAGGATCTGGAGCTGAGGCAGATTCACCCGTAACGCCCGAAATAAATTTAGAGAATACTCCTAATAATACAGCCTTTTTTAATGCTAGAAATAAAGAACCAGAACCTACATGGCAATCTTCTGCTAAGTTTGGCGTTACACAGAATAGCTTCTAGTGCTTCCATTTAATATTACAGCCGATGCTAGGCTTTTGCTCAGAACCCACTGGTTTGTCCATTAAAATATTATCTAAAGCAGCGCGTAGGGCTTTGCCTGTAACTGGAATTTTGTTGTTTGGGGTGGAGTCATCTAGCTGACCGCGATAAACACAGTGTAAATCTTTATCAAAAACAAAAAAGTCGGGTGTACAAGCGGCTTGATAATTTTTTGCGGTGCTTTGCGTTTCATCATAAAGATAAGGAAAAGGATAGTTTAACTGCTTTGCTAATTTAGCCATTTCTTGGGGCGCATCTTCAGGATAATTTTCTACATCATTGGAACTAATAGCAATAAAGGCAATTCCTTTTGCTTGATAATCCGCGGCTAATCGAATTAGCTCGGTTTGTATGTGTTTAACATAAGGACAATGATTACAAATAAACATAATCACAGTTGCTTTTGCTGATTTGAGTGATGTTAAACTACAGACGTTGCCACTCTTTGTATCTAATAATTCAAAATTAGGCGCTTTTGTTCCAAGCGCTAGCATGTTAGAAGGCGTTAATGCCATAGGGGCACTTCCTATTTTTACCAAGTTATGATTATTATAACGTAACCTAGAATGTCCAACATCTTCAAATATAAGCGCTAACAATGGCTAAACTTTACTTCTATTATTCGGCTATGAATGCGGGCAAGAGTACTACTCTACTGCAAGCCAGTTACAATTACCAAGAACGTGGTATGGAAACTTTATTGCTTTCTCCCCAGGTCGATACTCGTTATAAAGTAGGAACTGTTTTTTCACGTATAGGTTTAGAAGCCGCCAGTCATTCTTTTGCAAAAAATGATAATTTATTTGAATTTGTAGTAGAGACATTAAAAAAAACTAAGAATTTACAGTGTGTTTTAGTTGATGAGGCGCAATTTTTAACAAAAGCACAAGTATTTCAGTTAAGTGATATTGTGGACAGATTAAATATTCCTGTTTTAACCTATGGTTTACGTAGTGATTTTTGTGGTGAACCTTTTGAAGGGAGCTTATATTTACTGATCTTGGCGGATAAGATGGGTGAAATAAAAACAATTTGCCACTGTGGATCTAAAGCGACGATGAATATGCGGATTGATTCTGAGCATCGTAAAGTGACTCAGGGGGAGCAGCTGGAGATTGGAGGCAATGAGCGTTACATCGCCGTGTGTAGAAAACATTTCAAATTAGGTGAAACAGCGAAGCTTGAGTTTAGTCCACCATCCAGTTAACCTGAGGGTTGCTTGCTATATTGCAATTTCGGCTTAGACATTAG
This sequence comes from Candidatus Rickettsiella viridis, assembly GCF_003966755.1. Classification (NCBI taxonomy): domain Bacteria; kingdom Pseudomonadati; phylum Pseudomonadota; class Gammaproteobacteria; order Legionellales; family Coxiellaceae; genus Rickettsiella; species Candidatus Rickettsiella viridis. The sequence goes on along the minus strand of NZ_AP018005.1, from coordinate 1,545,717 downwards.
GCTTTTCTTCCTATAGACTACCCCTCCCAAATAGCCTCTAAAAAACACCTATTTGAGGAATTAATGACTGTTATGTCCAGTCTAAAACAAGTTTTTCCTATTGCTTTTTCTAAATATCAGCCTTGGCTGGTTTGCCTTTCTGCCGCGCTCTTTTTCTTTTACGAATTTATCCAAATGGGTATGTTTAACTCCATTAGCCAGGAGCTTATGCAAGATTTCTCCATTAATGCGAGTCAATTAGGCTTTTTGTCGGCCACCTATTTTTATGCAGACGTTATTTTTCTGCTATTCGCAGGCATTTTAGTCGACCGGATATCTATACGGACCATTATATTAATTGCGATGGTCATGGTGGTTTTAGCCACGATTCTATTTGCCTTTAGCCATTCTTTTCAACTAGCCGCATTTAGCCACTTTATTTCAGGCATTGGTAATGCTTTTTGTTTTATAAGCTGTATTAAACTGGCCACACGTTGGTTCTCCTCCCAGCGGTTGGCGTTCGTCATCGGGGTTATCATTACGATTGCGATGTTGGGTGGTGTGGTGGCACAAACCCCTTTTGCTCTTTTAGTGCAATGGTTAGGTTGGCGTGAGACAGTCCTGGTTAATGCGGGTGTAGGAGCGGTCATTACCTTAATTGTTTATCTATTTGTTCGCGACTATCCTAAGCACCAAACACCGGAGGTCATGATCGAAAAAAACGCTGTGCCAGCTTCTATAAAGAAGAGTCTTTTGACGGTGCTCTTCAATAAACAGAATGGATTAGGGGGAATATATACCTGTCTGTTAAACCTACCGATTATTTTACTGGGGGAGCTTTGGGGCGTGATGTATTTAACCCAAGTTCACCATCTTTTAAAGACTGAGGCATCGCTTGTTGCCACCATGGTTTTTGTGGGGACTATTATAGGCTCACCGTTTGTAGGGTGGTTTTCTGATGCAATTGGTAAACGACGGCTACCGATGATTGTTGGTGCTATGCTTTCTTTGTTGGTATTGCTTTGTATTATGTTTTTACCAAATTTAAACTTCTTTATGTTACTGGTTTTATTTTTATTACTCGGTATTTTTACCAGCACACAGATTATTAGTTACCCGTTAATTGCCGAAAGTAATCCTAGGCATTTAACGGGGACTTCCACAGGTTTAGCGTCGGTTCTAATTATGGGAGGGGGTGCCGTATTTCAACCCTTGTTTGGTTGGCTAATGGATTTGCATTGGGATCAGGCGTTAAATCATGGCGTAGCGATGTATTCACCCAGCAATTATCTTAATGGCTTGGCTATTATGCCGATTGCTTTTGTAGTGAGTATTATTGCCGCTTGCCTTTTACGTGAAACACATTGTCAACCTTACTCTCGAGAAAACCTATGAAAACTCAGAATGGTGCTTCTATAACCAATAAAAAATTTCTGCCTTGGATTGTCTGTTTTTCTGCGGCACTTTTCTTTTTTTATGAATTTATTCAGATGAATATGTTCAATGCCATCAGTGCTGATTTGATGCGCGCTTTTTCATTGCATGCAACGGAATTGGGAAAACTATCTGCCTATTATTTTTATGCTAATTTGCTTTTTTTACCGATTGCTGGTGCGTTATTAGACCGATTTTCTACGCGCTTAATTATTCTGTCAGCTTTGTTGTTGTGTGTGATAGGGATCACAGGTTTCGCAACTACACATTCCTTTGTTTTAGCGTGTATCTTCCGATTTATGAGCGGAATTGGTAGTGCATTTTGTTTTTTAAGTAGTATCCGTTTAGCGTCGCGTTGGTTTCCATCAAGGCAAATGGCATTAGTCAGTGGCTTAATTGTAACAATGGCTATGATGGGAGGAATGGTAGCCCAAACACCGCTGACCTTATTAGCGCAATCTTTGGGGTGGCGTCATACCTTGTTGCTGGATGCTGGCTTAGGGTTATTTATTTTTACTATTATTTTTTCCTTTGTGCAGGATTGCCCTCCGGAATTGAAACAAGAGCAAAAAGCTTCACAGACTGAATTATCCGATTTAGGTCTGGTGAAGAGCTGGCGTTTGGCTTATTTAAATCCACAAAATCTGCTTTGTGGACTTTATACCTCTTTAACAAATTTACCTATTGCATTGCTAGGTGCTATTTGGGGTAGTTTATTTTTACAGCAAACCGCGCATTTTTCAGCAACGGAAGCGTCATTAGCACCAAGTTTACTGTTTTTAGGCACGATCATTGGTGGTCCTGTTATGGGTTGGCTTTCCGATAGAATGAGAAAACGCGTAAGACTGATGGTGATGGGTACAATTATCTCACTGTTATTGACACTGATAATTATATGCCTTCCAGCTTTGCTTTCTTTAACCACTGTCTTATTCTTATTTTTTGCATTAGGTTTTTTTACCAGCAGCCAAGTGTTAAGTTATCCTTTAGTGGCTGAAAGCAATACCAAGAGTTTGACGGCAACGTCCGTTAGCGTAGTATCCTTTTTTGCTATTGGTGGTTATGCGGTTTTCCAATCCTTATTTGGTTGGTTAATGGATTATAATTGGCACGGCTCTTTAGCCAATCAGATAAGAGTGTATAGCGTTAATGATTATCACCGTGCTTTACTCATTTTGCCGATTGGTTTTTGCATTGCTTTATTAGCTACTTTTTTAATGAGAGACCCTAATAAGGCAAAGTTAGACTAGATAATATGACCTTAGGGAGTGAGCCCTGGACGAAGCTAGGGCTTATAAAATGGATAGCTTATTAGGTTAACTTTATATTCACAGCAATGGGATTTTCAGTAAGGCGTCGCGAGTTGAGCGGGAACCCAGCCGAAAATTCAAGTGTGAAAAGTATAAGTAAAATTCGCAATCTTAGGTAATACTCGCTAAGATGAAGACCCTTTATTTTCACTCTATTTTTTTATTGAGAATAAAAATGGATAATTACATGACGTTTACTTCTGAATCCGTATCTGAAGGGCATCCTGATAAGATAGCGGATCAAATCTCTGATGCAATTCTCGATGCTATCTTAGCGCAAGATAAAGATGCGCGTGTCGCCTGTGAAACCCTTGTTAAAACTGGAATGGTTTTAGTAGCCGGGGAAATAACAACCACGGCATGGGTAGATGTTGAGCACATCGTTAGGGAAACGGTAAAAGAGATAGGTTATAACAGCTCTTCGATGGGTTTCGATTGGGAGTCTTGTGCGGTTATGTCAGCGATTGGCAAGCAATCGCCGGATATTGCTCAAGGCGTTGATAAGGCTGATCAGGGGGCAGGTGACCAGGGTATGATGTTTGGGTATGCCAGTAATGAAACAGATGTTCTCATGCCAGCACCGATTACCTATGCGCATAGGCTGATGGAGCGGCAAGCCGCATTGCGAAAAGACAAAACCTTAAATTGGTTACGACCCGATGCAAAAAGTCAGGTTACATTAAAATATCAAGGAGGAAAGCCTGTTGCTGCAGAAACGATAGTGCTTTCTACACAGCATGCGCCTGATATTTCCTATGAAAAATTATGCGAAGCGATCATTGAAGAAATTATTAAACCCGTGTTTCCAGCCGAATGGTTAAAAAACACGGTCTATCATATCAATCCCACCGGTCGTTTTGTTATTGGGGGACCTTTAGGCGATACCGGTTTGACGGGTCGTAAAATTATTGTAGATACCTACGGTGGTATGGCACGTCATGGTGGCGGGTGTTTTTCAGGTAAGGATCCCAGTAAAGTCGATCGATCGGCCGCGTATGCAGCACGTTATGTTACAAAAAATATTGTGGCGGCAGGGTTAGCGGATCGTTGTGAGTTACAGGTTTCCTATGCTATTGGTATTGCCGAACCAACATCCATTAATATCAATACATTTGGCACCGGTAAATTGCCTGATAAGGATATTGTTGAACTTATTCAGCAACATTTTGATCTCCGACCGCAAGGCATTATTAAAATGCTTGATTTGTTAAGACCGATTTATAAACCAACCGCCGCGTATGGCCATTTTGGTCGAGAAAATACTGAATATTTTCCTTGGGAAAAAACAGATAAAGCAAGGTTATTGTGTTCAGCACTTAAGAAGGTAGTTCACACATGATATCAGAAGCATTAAAGACTAAAATTATGGATTATAAAGTAGCTAATTTAAGTTTGGCTGAATGGGGTCGAAAAGAAATTACAATCGCCGAAACAGAAATGCCGGGTTTGATGGCGCTACGTAAAAAATACGGCCATACAAAACCTTTAAAAGGCGCACGCATTGCAGGTTGTCTGCATATGACGATTCAAACGGCTGTTTTAATTGAAACCTTGCTCGATTTGGGTGCCGAAGTACGTTGGTCTTCATGCAATATTTTTTCCACACAGGATCATGCAGCAGCGGCTATGGCAGAGCAGGGTGTCCCTGTTTTTGCTTGGAAAGGCGAAACGGAAAAAGAGTTTTGGTGGTGTATTGAGCAAACTTTAAAGGGACCTAATGGTTGGCGGCCTAATTTGTTGCTAGATGATGGTGGAGATCTTACTTTATTAATGCATGAGGAAAAATACTCCAGTCTTTTGGCAGAGGTTAAAGGCGTATCGGAAGAAACCACCACCGGTGTACATAGACTTTACCAAATGCAGGAAAAAAAATCGCTTTTGATTCCAGCGATTAACATTAATGATTCCGTAACAAAATCTAAATTTGATAATCTCTATGGATGTAGAGAGTCTTTAATTGATGCACTGAAGCGAGCAACCGACGTCATGATTGCGGGTAAAATTGCAGTGGTTTGTGGTTATGGTGATGTAGGAAAGGGTTGTGCACAAAGTTTGCGTTCATATGGCGCAACCGTATGGGTTACTGAAATTGATCCTATCTGTGCATTGCAAGCCGCTATGGAAGGTTATCGCGTTGTGACGATGGATGAAGCAGCAAGCCAAGGTGACATTTTCGTTACCGCAACCGGTAATAAATCAGTGATTACCTTGTCACATATGGAACAGATGAAGGATTTTGCCATTGTTTGTAACATTGGACACTTTGATTCTGAAATTGAAGTGGCGAGCTTACGGAAATTTAAATGGGAGAATATTAAACCACAAGTCGATCAAATTATTTTCCCGGATAAAAAGCGTCTATTGCTGTTAGCTGAAGGTCGATTAGTTAATTTAGGTTGTGCAACAGGGCATCCTAGTTTTGTTATGTCAAACTCATTTACTAATCAAGTTTTAGCGCAAATAGAGTTATGGCAACACAACGATCGCTATGAAACAGGTAAGGTTTACATGCTGCCAAAAGAATTAGATGAGCAAGTAGCGCGCTTACATTTAGATCGCGTCGGTGCAAAATTGACGGAGTTAACCTCTGAACAAGCAAAATATATTGGTGTAAAAAAACAAGGCCCTTATAAACCTAGCTTCTATCGTTATTAAAATCAAAGCCCGTCATTGTGATTGCCACACTGGGCGTCATTGCGAGTCCCGCACCTATCTTCACAGAAAATATGTCATTGTATCGGCAATTTCTGTTGCTGAATGGCGTGGCAATCTAAGGAAACAAAGGCGGAACTTGCCATCCGCCTAACAACGTCTCTAATTTTTTTGCTAAACCTAAGGCGGTCATATCTTGCCAAGGTTTAGCAATGATTTGTATGCCTATCGGCAATCCTTCCAAAGAAGTACCACAGCGTACAGTGGCAGCAGGCCAACCAGTAAAGTTATAAATACTTAAATAACTAAAATCACGACCTTCAATAAAAGAACGCCCATGCTGTTTTGCAGGTGTAGCAGCGACAGGGCAAATGATCGCATCATAGTTTATAAAAAACGTTTCTAATTCCAGTCGTAGTTGATCGAGGCGACTTAAACGTTGATTTAATTCTGTTGTGGAAAGCTCACAGTGACGTGCGATAGCGAGAAACTCCCTCACTAAGGATGAGGGCTTTTTTATGGCAAGCTGATTGAGTAGCATTTTTATTCCTAATCCTTTATCACCTTTTAAAAAGAAAGTTTCGCTAATCAGGGAATAAATTTCTGGTAAATGAGCAGGGCAATGTTCTTCGAGCTGTGCTACTTCAGTTTGCAGACTATTCACTACGCGTTTGATAGTTCGCAGCGTATCTTCATCGGGTTTGGCAATCGTATTATCGGTATAAAAGGCAATGCGCAGTGATTTAAAGTTAATAAACTGGGTAGGTGTGACAGTCGGAGATCCGGATAAAACAGGGAGGGTTAAAATAAGATCATCAACAAAGCGCGCCATAGGGCCATACGTTGTTAATGAACTTAATGAGCCTCCATCATACGGAAGCTTTCCTGTATTGGGCAGTAATCCGTGTGTTGGTTTTAGGCTTGCAATGCCGGTATTGTGTGCCGGTTGACGAATACTACCGCCCGCATCGGTTCCTAAACCAAACGTCGATCCGCCAGCGGCTATAATGGCCGCTTCTCCGCCACTACTTCCACCGGGTGTGCGTGTCAGATCATAAGGATTGAGCGTTCTGCCATAGCGATCATTATCCGTTTCGTAAGCAATATTAAATTCAGGGACGTTGCTAATGCCAATCACAATAGCGCCGGCTGCTTTTAATCTTTCAACGACAGTTGCATCTTCAGTCGGAAGAAAATGAAATCCGGTACTGCCTTTTGTGATAACAAAGTCTTTAACTTTACAGCAATCTTTAATGGTAATAGGTAAGCCATGTAATGGGCCTATGACTTGATTTTTTGCCAGTTTTTCATCGGCAAGGCGTGCTTGTTGCAGTGCGTTTTCAGGCGATAAAGTTTGAACAAGCGCATTGAGTTTAGGATTTATATGCGTTAAGCGATCTAAATAAATGTGTATGAGCTCTGTGCAGGAAATTTGTTTTTGTTTAATCCGCTGGACTAATTGTTTTGCGGAAGCAAAGTATATTTCAGAACTCATACAGAAAAACAATTTTTATTTACAGGAATACTTTGAAATTTTACCAAAAAATTTTCAAGTATAGGATTTTTATATTAGATCTTCTGTAAAAAATTTTCTTTTTCGGTGTAAATGTGAGTAACCCTTTGACACCAGAATAAAAGTTAATTTTTTATTTTTTTGCTATTTTTCTCGAAAAATAGCGCTATTTTATTTGACCACAGAAAATCGGTTTTTTGATTTAATTTTCCATTAAGTTTTACCTTGTATATTAATTAATGAAAATTAGTTGCTATTTTTTTATTCTAAAAGGAGTACATTTATGCCAAATAAATTAAATATTTCCGAAAAATTAGATACCAAAGACAGCATTTCCGTTTATCAGCACGTTCCTAGTGCGGTTGAAAACGAGTCAGAAACTATCACCTACGACGATGATTTTGATGACTACGATTCTGATTATGGATCCGATGATTTTGATGGCGATACCTTTCTTAATGATAACCCATTAGATCAACCTCTTCCTAACAATAAAACCTTAATTTATCAGGCTATAAAAATCGGAGACCATAAATTATTACAAGAATTATTACAAGCGGGTGCTGATCCAAATAGGGATACGGATAAACATCCTTTGCCAATCGTTATTGCACTACGAAAAGGTCGTACAGCAATGGCTGAAAAACTCATGGAGGCGGGCGCTACGCTGGATGATAAAACTATTGAATATATAAAAACAACCTACAGTTCTAAGATACTCCGGAAAGCAGAACAATTGAAAGAACGATATAAAGCAATACATCGAAATGATTCGTTGTATTCTCAAGGAAGAACTTATCAATCCTCTGCGTTGCATGTTGCTGCAGAACAGGGCTGTTTAAACATCGTTAAATTTTTATTAAAGAAAGGAGAAGAAATAAATTCACTGGATCCTGTAGGTAATGTCAGTGCCCTGCATTTAGCCGTAAAAAATGGGAAGGAAGAACTGGTTAAATATTTGCTTTCCCACGGTGCTGAATTATCTCAACAAGATACAAATGGTGATACCCCGTTGCATATGGCCGTAAAGAGAGGAAACTGGACTATAACCAAGCTATTACTTTCTCACAGTGCTAAAGAATTATATAGCCGCAATCACCTTGGTGAGACTCCGCTGCATACAGCTGTAATTATTAAGAATGTTAACGTGGCGAAGCTATTAATTTCTCACAAAGTTGCTAAATTATCTAACCAAGTAGCTGATAATAAAATACTGTTGAACGTAGCAATAGAAAATGAAGATTTGGAGATGATTAAATTGCTACTCACTCATAAGGTCAAGCTAGCTATAGCTGATACTGCTAGCCTATTGGAGTTGGTCGTAAAACGTAATAGGATCGATATCCTTGAAATACTATTACATCGTCGCGATATTAAGTTATCTAAGCAGGACTTTAACATCATCCTAAGCTTTGCTGCAGAATATAACCGTCTAGACATGGCAAAGATGGCACTTTCCCGCGGCGCTAAACTATCTAGCCAAGATAACCTGGGTAATACGCCACTGCACATGGCCGCAAGAAGTGGTCATAAAGAGATGGCTCAATGGTTGATCAAGCGAGGTGCTAAACTATCTAGCCAAGATAACCTGGGTAATACGCCACTGCACATGGCCGCAAGAAATGGTCATAAAGAGATGACCCAATGGCTGATCAAGCGTGGAGCCAATCTATTTAGTTTTAACCAAGATAATCTTGCACCACTCCATGTGGCAATACAAGCAGGAAATTATCCGTTGAGCGAACTATTGGAACAAGCAGAATCCCAGCACAAATCTCGTTTTTCTTATCAATGGGATAAGGTTATTAAAGGAAATACACAGCCGAAACTCCTGCTCCATGTAACAAAGGGGACGCATGATACCGTCCTAACGCTAGCGGCACGCAGCGGTAATCAATCCTTGCATGATAGACTACAAGACAAAATAAACAAAAAATATGGAAATAAATATTTAGATACCTTAGTAGACATGCAAAAGAGCAAAGAAGCGCATATTACCACCACAGTATTGGAAGAAAATTCAGTTAGGTCGACATCATCTCCTTTTTCCTCTTTTGGGAGTAATAGTTGTCACCGGCCCGGCTTTTTTAAATCATTATCTATACCAGTTTCGGAACCCATTTGTGCAAATGTTTCTGAGAATCCGGAAGCCATTGTTGATGTAACAATAGCCCTGAAATAAGGGCTATCCATCTCGTCTTAAGGGATTAAATTCGAAGAGTAAACTCGTTTGTTTTAATTAAAACCTAAAACAAACGGGCTAACTTAACTCTCACGACTGGCTCGCTTACGTTCATGTTCTTTTAAGAATTTTTTTCGCAGACGTAAATAATGTGGCGTAACTTCTAGTAATTCATCATCATCTAGAAATTCCAAGGCTTGTTCTAAAGAAAAAGAGATATGCGGGGTTAAAGTAAGGGCTTCATCTGATCCAGACGCACGGACATTGGTTAATTGTTTTCCTTGAACCACGTTAACGACTAAATCATTATCACGAGAATGAATACCGACAATCATGCCTTCATAAACATCAGTTTGTGGGCCTATTAATAATTTGCCACGCTCCTGTAAATGAAATAAGGAATATCCTGTTGCTTTGCCGGCTTGATTAGAAATCATAACACCATTGGCACGTTTTCCTAATGCACCTTTTTTAGCGGAGCCATAATGATCAAAAACATGGTGCATTAAACCAAGACCCGATGTTGCCGTTAAAAATTCGGTACGAAAACCAATTAAGGCACGAGTGGGTATTCTATAATCGAGGCGCACACGCCCTTTTCCATCTGAGACCATATCGAGCAATTCTCCACGACGGCTTCCCAGTTTTTCCATGATGCTGCCTTGATGTTGCTCTTCCACATCAACCGTCAAGTTTTCATAGGGTTCTTTTAATTCGCCATCAATTTCTTTTAAAATCACTTCAGGGCGCGAAACACCTAATTCATAGCCTTCTCGGCGCATTGTTTCGATTAAAATGGATAAATGCAATTCACCACGGCCCGATACACGGAAGCGGTTTGGGTCTTCTGTATTATCAACGCGTAATGCCACATTATGTAGTAGTTCTTTGTCTAGTCGTTCGCGTATCTGACGGCTGGTAACGAATTTTCCGTCTTGACCGGCAAAAGGCGAGTTATTGACTTGGAAAGTCATGCTCATGGTAGGCTCGTCTACCGTTAATGCGGGGAGCGCTTCTACCTGATTCGGATCACATAAGGTATCCGAAATGTTGAGCTTATCTATTCCTGTGATAGCAACAATATCACCGGCCTCGGCTTGTTCAACCTCAACACGCTCTAAGCCACGATAACCTAATACTTGCAAGATACGAGCAGGACGTGTTTTTCCTTCGCTATCGATTAATGTCACAGGCATATTCGCTTTTGCTGTGCCTCTTTGAATACGGCCAATACCAATGGTACCCACATAGCTTGAATAATCCAAGGTAATGATTTGCATTTGGAAGGCGCCCTGCGGGTCTACATTCGGTGGAGCTACTTTCTCAACAATCGTTTCAAATAGGGGTGTGAGATCGCGACTAGGCTTATTGAGATCCAGTGTTGCATAGCCTTGTAAGGCAGAGGCATAGACGATAGGGAAGTCTAATTGTTCTTCGGTAGCACCTAGACGGTCAAAAAGATCAAATACTTGATTAATGACCCAGTCAGGGCGGGCGCTGGGTCTGTCGACCTTATTGACCACTACAATCGGTTTTAGACCTTTAGCAAATGCTTTTTGGGTGACAAAGCGAGTTTGTGGCATAGGGCCATCCACAGCATCAACCAATAGAAGGACGGAATCTACCATCGATAAAATACGTTCTACTTCACCACCAAAATCCGCATGGCCAGGGGTATCAACAATATTGATACGGTAGCCCTGCCATTCGATGGAGGTATTTTTAGCAAGAATGGTAATACCACGCTCACGCTCTAAGTCATTACTATCCATGACCCGTTCAACGACGGTAGCACGGCTTGAAAACGTACCCGACTGTTGTAGCAGTTTATCGACGAGGGTAGTTTTCCCATGGTCAACGTGGGCGATGATAGCGATATTACGTATTTTTTCGATCATGATAATTTACAGATAGGTTATAGCTGGACTGCAAAAATTGGTTTTCTGCTCAAGCCCAGAAGTGTGTACAAAAAGGGTGCATCATAACGCAAAGTCAGCCATTTCCGCTAGGGTGTTCTACACTGAAAAGAAGGGTACTTATCTGTGGGGAATTAGCTATGGGCTCGCTTTTATTGCATTCGACCACAATGGCACAGTGGCAAGCCTTGGTCAAGGATGCCGAATTGATGAGTCACTTGACCTTAGACAAAGAACTTGAAAGTTATTTGGTTTTTTTATTAGGCCGCTTTAATCAACGGCCAGATATTGCCAATTGTATTTTAGCCACCGAATTTTTATCAGGGTTAGAAAAAAGTCCCGTGTATCAACGTGATTGTTTGCTGGTTTTTTTCCTGAACAAGCTGAAAAAAGACATGTAAAAATTAAGTATTTTATTGAATTAGGTCGAACGGCTTATGTACAAGTGGCTAGCTTATCTAAGAAGCAATCTGCTACACTTTATCAATCATTAAGTTGTGGTTTTATTAGTCTCATGGAAGTGTTGCATGCGATTCGGGGACTCAGTGATCCGTTGAATGAATTATCACCTTTGCAGGCTTTTGAATTGTGGACCGATGTTAAAAGCCAACATGCGTTGGATGTACTGAAGCGGCGTACCTCGGGTTTAATTATTCGTGGGGTTTCTAATAAAAATTAAAGGGGAATAATTACTTCTTCAAGTAAAGCAAACAGCAATTATAAGGATGTAAATGATCATGGCGATAAAAAATCATAGAGCGTTAAAGACTCATATAGATAAAGTACCATTAGTTGCCAGCAGAAAAGAATCTATCGGGACTATAACAAGAGCTTCTATCAGTTTTAATGGTAAAACTGTTCGTACGCTAACAGAGGAAATGGATCATGCAAACAACGAGTTAATATTGAAAATAGGTTGCGATGAAATTTTAAAGGGAAATAAAAATATAGAGAGGGAAAGGTACTATAGAGAATTTTTAGGGCTTTATTTGCATTATGATGGCATTTTAGGTGTGGGAGTAGCTTCTGTAAAGTCGCAGTTGGCTGGCCGGCATTATGTTGTAGAGGGTTCAGGGGTAGAACATAAAATAAATATTTATTTGCAAGATAAGCATTTATATATTGAAGACGAATTTTTTTTTAGAAAAATTATTAAGAACCAGAATACTCAGGATCAAGAAACTCAGAATGTCGAGCTGAAAGTAGGTGATTATTTTTTTCATAATAAAACACGATTTAAACTAGAAGTAATTGAGCAACATGGGGTATGGGTGCCGAGACTGGTTATTTTACAGTCCACACTTGATTGTCCGGATCCTTATTTTAGAAAAATGATAGACGAGCGAAGTTTTTTAGAAAAGCTGATTGATTTTTTAAAGGCGATTTTTAGGATAGCAACACATACACCGGTTCCGATTTCTACTTCTACTTTTTTTAAGTCCCCTGACAATGCTTCCTCCAGTGATGAAGAAGCGCAAAACGAGTCGCCTGCCTTAAGTTCTTGCTCAAACTAATGTAGCTGGTAAGATGGGCAAGGTGGTTCATACTTAGTCTATTTATGCTCGATTTGCCTTCACAGACCTCGTTAAATACGTCGCCAACAACCGATTTTGGCTATAAAACCATTCCGCGGGCTGAAAAAACCGCACAAGTAGGCGCAGTTTTCCATTCAGTTGCTTCCAAATATGACCTCATGAATGATTTGATGTCATGTGGGATGCATCGCCTATGGAAAAAATTTACGGTGGAATTAGCCCACATTCGTAGGGGTGATAAGGTGCTGGACGTAGCGGGAGGCACGGGCGACTTAAGCAAAGCATTTGCAAAACGTGTGGGTGAGAAAGGTAAAGTCACCTTACTTGATATTAATGCCGCGATGTTAGCCGTAGGGCGTGATCGGCTCATTGACGCCGGGCTAATAGAAAATATAACGGTGCTTCAGGCGAATGCAGAAAGCTTGCCATTCGCTGAAGATTATTTTGATTGCCTAAGCATCGCTTTTGGGCTTCGCAATGTGACGGATAAAATGGCTGCGCTACAGTCTATGTACCGTGTTCTTAAGCCAGGCGGGCGATTGTTGGTGCTCGAGTTTTCCAAGCCAGTACTCAACTTTTTGCAAACCTTATATGATCGCTACTCTTTTAATTTTCTGCCTAAATTGGGGCAGTGGATTGCCAATGACGCAGCGAGTTATCAGTATTTAGTGGAATCTATTCGACGTCATCCCGATCAAGAAAGTTTAAAGTCACTTATTCTTGAAGCGGGATTTGATCAATGTGAATACCATAATTTGAGTGGCGGCATTGTTGCCCTGCATAGAGCGTGGAAGTTCTAATGCCATTGAATACCTGGCTTGCAGCTCAAGAAGCTATCCTTAACCGCTTTTTAAAACTTGATCCGGAATCGAGCAAGGTTTTAAACAATTTATCGGGTAAGGTTGTTAAGTTGGAATTGAATTCCTTAACCCATTATTGGCTTTTTAAATCAGATACTATTTATTTAACAAAAAATTATAGTGGAGTGGTTGATTTAGTATTACGAGGTTCGGTTTTTGATTTTATGCGTTTAGCTTTTATGAAAAAAGAATCGGCATTGACGGCAATGCCAATACAGGTTTCAGGCGATATGGAATTTGCCAAACAATTTAAAGATCTTTTTTCAAATCTAGAAATTGATTGGGAAGAACAACTATCACGAGTCGTGGGTGATACCATCGCTTATCCGATAGCACAGTTTTTTAAATCCCTATCGCAATGGGCTAAACAAAGCATCGATGATCTGAGTCAAAATGTAACGGATTATGTTCAAGCAGAAATGGATTACCTTGTGCCAGATGAAGAACTGCAAATTTTTTTCGCTGATATTGATGATTTGCGAGATGATGCAGCGCGATTAGAAGCACGAATGAATCGTGTGTCATTTTGCAAAGGAAGTGAGGCATGAAATCAATTACTCGCTTAATACGGTTAATCCAGATTAGTTTTACCTTATTTCGTTATGGTCTTGATGAGCTTGTATTATCTTTGCATTTATTTCGCCCGTTACGTTTCTTTATTTATTTTAATCCTTATCGCATTAGTAATAGAAAACAATCTCAAGGCGAGCGAATTCGTTTAGCGTTAGAGGATTTAGGTCCTATCTTTGTGAAATTTGGCCAGGCGTTGTCAACGCGGCGAGATTTCATTCCTGAAGAGATTGCAGATGAATTAGCTAAATTACAAGATCGCGTTCCTCCTTTTTCTGGCGATCAGGCAAAGGCAATGATTGAATCCGCTTGCGGAAAGCCGATCACTGAAATATTTGCTGAATTTGATACAACACCGTTAGCCTCGGCTTCTGTTGCACAAGTTCATGCTGCAAAATTATTGACGGGCCAAGAGGTAGTTGCCAAAGTGTTACGCCCAGGCATTAATAAACGTATTGTTAAAGATATAGATTTATTATATGCCATTGCCAATTTAGCGACGCGTTATTGGAAAGAAGCTAAACGGCTTAGGCCCAGTGAAGTGGTTGCGGAGTTTGAATCTTGTTTAAAAGACGAATTAGATTTATTACGTGAAGCAGCGAGTGCCTCTCAACTTCGGCGTAATTTTTTACATTCTGATTTGCTATATATTCCCGAAATCTATTGGCAATACACACATGCTAATGTAATGGTGATGGAGCGAATTTACGGTATTTCTATTTCTGATATACCAACGTTAAAAAAACAAGGCATTAATTTAAAAAGACTCGCGGAAAGAGGCGTAGAGATATTTTTTACTCAGGTGTTTCGTGATTGTTTTTTTCATGCCGATATGCACCCAGGGAATATTTTTGTTTCGCCAAAACAAAAGGATAACCCACAATATTTAGGTGTGGACTTTGGGATTATGGGAAGCTTAAGTCCCGAAGACCAACGTTATCTGGCAGAAAATTTGTTGGCCTTTTTTAAGCGTGATTATCGACGCGTGGCACAATTACACGTGGAATCGGGTTGGATAGCGCCGAATACCCGAGTTAATGAATTTGAAGCGGCTATTCGAACCGTATGTGAGCCTATCTTCGAGCGACCCTTAAAAGAAATCTCATTTGGCCAATTATTACTACGCCTATTTCAAACCGCTAGACGTTTTAAAATGGAAGTACAACCACAATTAGTATTATTGCAGAAAACGCTTTTTAATGTTGAAGGGTTAGGGCGTCAGTTGTATCCCGATTTAGATTTATGGAATACCGCTAAGCCTTTTTTGGAGCGTTGGCTGAAAAAACAATTAGGGCCACGCGCTTTTTTACGTAAAGTGCGCGAATATGCGCCTTATTGGGCTGAAAAACTGCCGGAGATTCCGGAGTTAGTTTATCAAGCGTTACTTGATCAACGTAAAGAAAGAAATGAGTTACATGCTTATTTATATAAAGATATAAAAAGACATCACGATTCTATCAAGAAAAAAGGCTTTTTTGCTATTAGAATTGGGATTGGTGTCGCATGCATTACTTGGGTGTTGTTGAGTTTGGTGGTGGGTAATTTTCCTCAGCTATTATCCTTTAGAAATTTATTAATATTGGGTTTAGGTGGTTTGGGATTATTGTTAGTGACATTTATTCGTAGAGGATAGGCGGAACTTATTAGAAATAGGGAGTTTTATGCGCTTACATGGAATCAGCATTATATCACTGCTCATTATTTTTTTAATTGCAGTATTGTTATTTGGTACTAAACGCTTAGGTTCAATGCTAGAAGATTTAGTGGTGGCTATAAAAAACTGCAGTAAAAATTTAGGTGATGAACAAGAGATATCGTTAGAAAAAAAATCAAAGTCGGAAAAATTTGATAGCGATTAAACCGTCATTGCGAGCGCGAAGCGCGTGGCAATCTAGTAAAAAGAGGTTGGTTTTTCCTGGATGGCCACGGCTGTCGCTTTGTTCCAGCCTCGCCATGACGACGGAAGTAAATGTATGCAACAAATGTATAAAAAAAATAAAAATTTAAAAAAAATATTATTAGTAGATGATGATCTTTTAGCACTAAGGGTAATGAGCCAATACCTAGAAGATGCCGGTTATTCTTGTGTTATGGCTAAAGATGGGCAACAGGCTTGGGATTTCTTGCAACAATCACCCGATGAATTTTTTGTAGTCTTCGCCGATAGAGTGATGCCTAAACTACATGGCTTAGAATTGTTAGCTAAAATGAAGCGGACGTTACTAAGAGATATTCCTGTCGTTTTATTGACAGGGGAAGCAAGCCATGAAGAAAGATGTGATGCGCTACGTCAGGGAGTATATGATTTTTTCTATAAGCCCATTTCTAAGCCGCTATTATTAGCTATTGTGAAAAAAATACAAAAATTTAAGGACTCTTTATGATGCAAATTATTTTAGCGAATCCACGAGGCTTTTGTGCAGGCGTTGATCGTGCCATAGAAATTGTCAAACGTGCACTGAGTTTATTTGGACAACCTATCTATGTTCGCCATGAAGTCGTTCATAATAAGACGGTAGTAACCGAACTACAGCAACAAGGCGTTATTTTTATTGAAGATGTGCTAGAAATTCCTTCTGGATCTACGGCGATTTTTAGTGCACATGGTGTTTCTCAGTCGGTGAAGGAACAGGCACGACAACGTGGGTTGCGCGTATTTGATGCGACTTGCCCTTTAGTGACCAAAGTCCACATGGAGGTCGCGCGTTATAGTCGCTTAGGCCAAGAATGTATTTTAATTGGGCATGCTGGTCATCCTGAAGTTGAAGGTACGCTTGGGCATTATGATAATCCCGAAGGCGATATTTATTTGATAGAAAATATAAAAGATATAGATTCTCTTCATGTTAAAAACCCGTGTTCGCTGGCTTATGTCACCCAAACGACTTTATCGGTATATGATACACAGGCTATTATTCAAGTATTGTGCGAACGTTTTCCGCAGATATCAGCGCCGAAGAAAGAAGATATTTGTTACGCCACCCAAAATCGTCAGCAAGCCGTTGAGGCGTTGGCGGATCAATGCGATGTGGTATTGGTTTTAGGATCGGCCAATAGTTCGAATTCAAATCGGCTAAGAGAACTAGTGGAGCGATTAGGTAAGTCGGCTTATTTGATTGATTCCGCGCAAGATATTGTATCGGAATGGTTAATAGGAAAATTTTCAATTGGTATTACCGCGGGTGCTTCTGCACCTGAGGTTTTAGTACAAGATGTTATTAAATATTTAAAATCACTTCCAAATTGGCAATCCTGTCTAGTATCCGAGCTAAGTGGCCAGGTTGAAAATATTTCATTTGCTCTGCCGCGTGAGTTACGTTTACCAGCATGATTGTGAGTCTCCAATGCTTGTTTTCTCTCCTAACTCATTGAGTAGTAAGCGATGGCATTCCGGATCAGTGAATGTTGCGGTGGCTACAAGTTTATAGCTATTGTTGGTGCTACTTAAAGATAAATGATAGAGGTTTTTATCTGTTTTTTCATGAAAACCTAATTTGCTAAGGCTGGCATCGGCATAACTATTATTGTTCTCCAAAAAATAGATTTCCATGCGATTTGCCAGATTAATTAAGGCAATTTTTGCTTCAGCGCGACGGGTTTTGATAATAGCATGTGTATAAATGGGATAAGCAACACTCGCTAAAATGCCAATGATGCTTAATGTAATTAACAATTCAAATAAACTAAACCCGGCTGCCATCCTGCCTGACATGTTTTCCTAACCAAACCCTTTAGGCGTAATCCCTAGACTAGTGCTTATTTTTGCTGCAAATGAAGCACCCATGCGATCGGAAAGTTGTTCTAGTAAACCAGGTTTTACCGTGTAATCTACAATATTTTTATTTTTAATAAGATCACGAGAAACAGAGCTTAAATCACCAAATCCATCAATAAGCCCAAGTGATAAAGCTTCTTGTCCGCTCCAGGCTAAACCAGAGAAAAGTGCAGGGTTCTCTTTTAATCGATCCCCACGACCTTGTTTAACAGCATTAATAAATTGTTGATGAACGCCTTGTATCATATGCGCAGCAATTTGTTTTTCATCCGGTTTTTGCGGAGAAAAAGGATCTAAAAAGCCTTTATGATCGCCTGCGGTTATCAAACGTCGTTCAACGCCGAGCTTTTTCATGGTGTCTACAAAACCGAAGCTGTCCATGCGTACACCAATCGAGCCGACTATACTGGAAGGATCCGCATAGATATCATCACTGGCTGAAGCAATATAGTAAGCCGCTGAAGCACATAAATCACCACAGACAGCATAAAGTTTGATAGTTGGATGTTGGGTACGTAAGTAACGGATTTCTTGGTAAATTTGTGAAGCTTGAACCGGGCTTCCTCCAGGACTATTGATGCGTAAGATAATAGCTTGTGTGTTTTTATTATCAAAGGCATTTTTTAGGCTTTCAATCACATTATCCGCATTAGCAGCTGCACTATCGCTGATAATGCCTCGTACATCGATAAGGCCAATATGAGGCTTTGTTTTCGTTGAGTTAGGTAAATTTCCTGGGTTTAGCCATAGAGCGGCTAAAAAGCTAATAAGAAGCGTAAAAAATAAGAGTTTAAAAAAAATGTTCCAACGACGCTTGGCACGCTGTTCTTTGAGTGTATTGAATAGTAGTTTTTCTAGGGTTCTGTGTTCCCACTGTGAATTGCCTGATACTTCTTCTGTCATAAAGCCTCTATTGATTTCCAAGTTTATTTTAACATACGAAAAAACAGGTTTAGTTTACCCTTTTTTTACATCATATAGCCATTGCATTAATTTTTAGCTATAAATTGGTAGGAACACTTGATTTTTTTTAATTGGACTAAACTATTAGCTCTAAGAATAAGTAATATACTCACAGCAATAGGATTTTCGGCAAGGCGCCGCGAAGGAGAGCAACCGCAGTGTATACAACATACATGAGGATTGCGAACCGAGCGGGAACGCAGCCGAAAGTTCAAGTGCGAAGAGTATAGATCGTTATAACAGCAAACTCGCAGAGGAAATATGAGTCTTAATAAATTAACTAGTCAGTTTCAGGCCGCTATAGCTGAATCCCAATCACTGGCGGTAGGACGTGATAATGCATTTATTGAACCGATCCACTTAATGAAGGCATTGTTATCGCAGGAAGATGGAACGGCAAGACCGTTGCTGACGAAATCAAATGTTAATTTAAGCCAATTATCTAAAGAATTAGATGATGCCATCGATCGGTTGCCAACGCTTCAAGCAGCAAAGCCGGGGGAGATTTATCCGTCTAATGATTTAACGCGTTTGCTTAATGTAACCGATAAATTGGCACAGCAACGCAAAGATGAATATCTATCCAGTGAATTATTTGTATTAGCGGCGGTTGACGATAAAAGTATCTTGGGTGATTTATTGCGAAAAGCCGGTGCATCGAAGGCGGCGATTGAAGCATCGATTAAAGATATTCGTGGTGGAGAGGGTGTTAGTGATCCAGAAGCCGAGGGGCGACGCGGTGCCTTAGAAAAATACACCATCGATTTAACGGTGCAAGCCGCACAAGGCAAGCTTGATCCGGTAATAGGACGTGATGATGTGATTCGTCGAACGATACAAGTGTTACAAAGGCGAACAAAAAATAATCCGGTGTTAATTGGTGAGCCCGGTGTTGGTAAAACAGCGGTTGTTGAAGGGCTTGCACAACGAATTATTAATCATGAAGTACCAGAAGGTCTAAAAAATAAACGTTTGTTAGCGCTGGATATGGGCGCATTAATTGCAGGTGCAAAATACCGAGGTGAATTTGAAGAACGTTTGAAAGCCGTGTTGAATGATTTGGCTAAGCAAGAAGGGCAGATTATTTTATTTATTGATGAATTACATACCATGGTCGGTGCTGGAAAAGCAGAAGGTGCAATGGATGCTGGTAATATGTTAAAACCCGCTTTAGCACGCGGCCAATTGCATTGTATTGGTGCAACCACATTAAATGAATATCGCAATTATATTGAAAAAGATGCCGCACTAGAGCGAAGATTTCAAAAAATATTGGTTGACGAGCCCAGTGTTGAAGATACGGTGGCCATATTACGTGGCCTAAAGCAGCGTTATGAAATTCACCATGGTGTCGAAATTACCGATTCTGCTATTCTTGCTGCCGCTACTTTATCACATCGCTACATTTCGGATCGAAACTTACCTGATAAAGCTATCGATCTTATCGATGAGGCTGCTAGTCGTATTCGTATTGAGATTGATTCTAAACCTGAAGAGTTGGATCGTTTAGATAGACGTTTAATCCAATTAAAAATTGAACGCGAAGCCTTAAAAAAAGAGACGGATGAAGCGTCTAAAAAACGCTTACATAACTTGCAAAAAGAAGTGAGCGAGCTCGAAAAAAAATATGCTGATTTAAACGAAATATGGAAAGCTGAAAAAGCCACGTTGCAAGGCGAACAAAAAATAAAGAGCGATCTTGAAAAAGCACAATTTGAATTAGAAAAGGCTCGTCGCTCCGGTGACTTAAACAAAATGTCAGAATTGCAATACGGTCAAATTCCTGCTTTAGAAAAACAATTACAAGCCGCGCATAAAATGGAAAAACAGGAAACACATTTAGTACGTAATAAAGTGACTGAAAAAGAAATTGCTGAAATTGTTTCCAAATGGACGGGCATTCCTGTTTCTAAGATGTTGGAAGGTGAACGTGAAAAATTATTGCAGATGGAAAAAGCATTGCATAAGCGCGTTGTTGGTCAAGATGAAGCGATTGCAGTGGTGGCCAATGCGATTCTTCGTTCTCGTGCAGGGTTATCGGATCCAAACCGCCCCATTGGTTCTTTCATTTTTTCTGGTCCCACCGGTGTGGGTAAAACCGAAGTATGTAAAGCCTTAGCGGCATTTTTATTTGATTCAGATGATGCCATGGTACGTTTAGATATGTCTGAATTTATGGAAAAGCATTCTGTTTCGCGTTTAATCGGTGCGCCGCCTGGTTATGTAGGTTATGAAGAGGGTGGTTATTTAACCGAAGCCGTTCGTCGTAAACCTTATTCGGTTGTATTGCTGGATGAGATTGAAAAGGCACATGCGGATGTATTTAATATTTTATTACAGGTATTGGAAGATGGTCGCTTAACCGATGGGCATGGACGTACGGTTGATTTTCGCAATACGGTGGTTGTGATGACATCGAATTTGGGTTCTCAATTGATACAAGAATTAGCACCCAAAGCTGATTATGCAACGTTGAAGAGCACGGTTATGGAGGTTATTTCACAACATTTTCGGCCAGAATTTATTAATCGTGTGGATGAAGTGGTTGTATTTCATTCGCTCACACAAAAACAGATTCATACGATTACATCTATTCAATTGGAACGCTTACGTCAGCGTTTGAAGGAGCGTGATTTGAAATTAGACGTGAGTGAAACGGCGATCGATCATATTGCAGCGGTTGGTTATGATCCTGTTTATGGTGCACGACCCCTCAAGCGTGCTATTCAACAAGAGTTGGAAAACCCGATTGCGCGTGCGTTGATTGCCGGAGAATTTGTGGCAGGCGATAAAATACAGGTGGATTATAAAAAAGATGAAATGATCATACATACTAAAGGTAAAACTAAGCCGAAAAATAAAGAATAAAAATAAAAAATTAGAAAATTACATTTGATTAAAATTCAATAAGAAATAATGATAAAACTGCTCGATCATTTAAATTCTGATGTGGATAGCTACTTTCTTTTTTTGCATTTTATTCTTTATTTTTAATGCTATTTCCCCTGATTTTTTTGTCCTAAATTTTTTGAATACTTATATCTGTTAATTTGTTGTTATTTTAGCTCGAATGTAAAAATTATGTACAAAAATATAAAAATTTGATAGTCTGTAAGAGTTTTACGTTTTTCTAATTAATTTTAAATAGTTTAAAAAGGGAAGACGATATGCCAAGGTTAAATTCCAAATCATCTAATCTAAGCGATAGGTGCTTTCAATGTATTCCACCTAATCTTCCTGATTTAAAAAACTTACAGTCATTACCTGAAGATTGGTTTGAAAAATTATCTGGGTTATGCAATGTAAAGGTTGATGCTTTTAATAAACATCTAAAAAATGCTGATCTCAATAAATATCCTCTTTTATTTAGAAATTCTACTATTTCACTAAAAGAAGCGTTGCAATTTATTTATTTAACGCTTTCTCATTTAAATTGCAAAAGTTCTTACTATAGCGCCATAGTTTTGAAGTTAACTGAAGATATTGAATTTTGCACGCCAGGGTTTATTAACCGAGTTGCGGATATAGTGACTTCGTTACAAGAGCCACAAAATTTAGATGAATTACTCTATCAATCGCGACTCGATCTTGTAAATACAGTAGCGGCTAAGCTTGCAACTACCCAGACGCAGCAAATCCATGCGTGGAATCAGGTGTTGCAAATTGCTGCTAATAACAATCTAGGAGTTAAAGGAAATTTTAAGGACCCCTTTTCTTCGAACTTAACATATTCCGAAATTAAAAAATATTTAGAAAAAGAATTTTCAGAAAAATTTACTCCGTTTTACTTACCTTTTCTATTAGAAAAACAACTACGAGGACTCGCTAGTTTATCCGATTATCAGGGGGCTCAAGCTACAGGGTATACCGTAGGTATCGCAGAAAACATAACTGAAAAAATTAAAACATACCTCCATGCAGAAACTTTTAAAAATCTTACTTGCCAAGATTTTTTTGAAATAGTTTATTCAGATGATGATGAAGATTGTTATTTGCCTATATTAAAAGATATTAAATGGAATGTAGTAAGAAACTGTTTTTTTAATACTCTGCTCAAAGAAGGTTATTTTGTTAAAGCGATTTCAGAAAATGATATACATAGCCTAGTAGATTGTGCCTCGTTTAGCAGTTTATTACGTAATAACCAATTGCTTGGCAGTGAAAATAAATACATTATGGATAGCTTATTTAATAATAATGATGTTTATTCGCAATTAAAAAAAATTGAAACAGAGTTCGCTGCTTATTGGGAAAATCTAAGAGATTGTCCAGCATTAATTGATAAAACAATATCTTGGCTTATAAAAACTATAGAAAAAAATCATCTAATAGTAACACGATTGAATTTTTTAAATTATTAATCTATTTAATTTTAAAAGATATAAGAAGCAATCCTAATAATATGGGTAGCGTGCGGGATATACTGTTTTTTTTAGATAAAAACGGTTGGAATATGTTGATGGCGGCAGTGCGTTATCAACCTGAGTTTGTATCGTCGCTATTAAGCTTTGTAAAGGATAATAAAGAGAAATTGGATTGGACATTAATCCAGAAAATGCTTTTAAATAAGACGAAAGACGGTGATAATGCGTTAAATTTAGCAGTGCGTTATCAATCTAAAACCGTATTGCCTCTATTAAACTTTGTGAAGGACAATAAAGAAAAATTGGATTGGGAATTAATAGCCCAGCAAATGCTTTTAAATAAGACTAATGATGGTCATAACGCGTTGAGTTTAGCCGTGCGTTATCAACCTGAAGCGGTATTGTATCTATTAAATTTTGTAAAAGACAATAAAGAGAAATTTGGTTCGACATTTATCCAGCAAATGCTTTTAAATAAGACTAATAGTGGTCATAGCGCGTTGAGTTTAGCGGCGCGTTATCAGTCTGAAGCGGTATTGTATCTATTAAGTTTTGTAAAAGACAATAAAGAGAAATTTGGTTCGACATTCATCCAGCAAATGCTTTTAAATAAAAGTACAACAGGCATTAATGTATTGATGATGGCGGTGTGTAACCACTCTGAAGTCGTATCATATCTATTAAACTTTGTAAATGATAATAAAGAGGAATTTGATGGGGCATTAATCCAGCAAATGCTTTTAAATAAGACTAATAGTGGTCATAGCGCGTTGAGTTTAGCAGCGCGTTATCAACCAGAAGCTGTGTCGCCTCTACTAAACTTCATAAAGGATAATAAAGAGAAATTTGATTGGGCATTCGTCCAGCAAATGCTTTTAACTAAGAATAAATACGGTGCTAACCCGTTGAATTTAGCATTACGTTATCAGCCTGAAGCCGTATTGCATCTATTAAACTTTATGAAGGATAATAAAGAGAAATTTGATTGGGCATTCATCCAGCAAATGCTTTTAACTAAGGATAAAGACGGTTGGAATGCATTGCATATAGCAGTGTGTTATCAACCTGAAGCCGTGTCGCCTCTATTAAACTTTGTAAAGGATAATAAAGAGAAATTTGATTCAAAAATATTGAATCAGCTGATCCTTTCAAACGGTTTATATGGGTTAAGTGTATTGGGAAAAGTAATGAACTCTTTAAATGAACACCCTGAATTGATAGCGATCATAGAATTTATAGAGCAAAATATTACTGATTTTGGCCCAAAAGAACTCGTGTATACATTTTTGAGTCATACAGCTGATCATGCTTGGAATTTATATACCGCTAAAATATTATTAAATAGCTATTTAGAAGATCTTTTTAATAGAAAAAATAAAAATATTACACATACAACCCGATTTTTTAAATGTAATTTTGGTTACTCGACAGAAGAAAAACTAACTGCAGCGACAGAATTAAAAAATATTTTATCTGAAAGAGATATAGAATCTACAACTTTAAAAAAAATAATATTAAACATGAAAGCGTCTAATCCATGTTTAAGAAATGGAAGGTTAGGAAAGATAGTTAATATTTATTCTAAATTACTGCCTGAAAGTACGGAGAACTGTAAAGAAAATTATGTTTCTACAGGATCGATAAGCGATCGGTTATTATTTAGCTTTGCTGCACTAAATGAAACTATATTCGACCTGCTCCAACAAGTAACTGATAATTTACGTTTTATTTATTAACCTTGATTTGCTTGTTAAGCTTAAGATGCCCAAGGCCAATTTTTATAAATTTCGGACTTTGATAAAGACATAGGATATTTAATTATTTCAAAATAAGGTGAATAATCGAAATCTTTAGGTGTCATTAAGCGAGGGTTTCCTTTTAAAATTTTGAATGTTTCACCATCTTGCTCTATCTGCGGCATGATGGGGAAATTAACCGATTGAAACGCTTCCGTGAGTAGTGCAGAGCAACTTTCTTTTAAACTATTTCCTGGTTTGTAATTGAATAGTGTGGAATGCCATTTTCGTGGTAAAAGTGGCCAAGGTAATAAAAATCGCCCTAAATCTAAAATCTGACGGAAGTCATATTGCACCCCCAAGCGTTCTATGGTGTAGTTAATAACGTTTTGAGCATCTTGATGCAGAATTCCTCTGGGGCGGCAAATGCGAATATGTTCATTAGTATATTTATTAAGTGGCGAAACCACAGTACCTTCGCCTAGTAAGCTTTCAATGACTAACTGATCTTGGACATTACTATGATAAAATTTAGCCACTTTTTCTTGCATGGTTTTATCTTAAATATCCTGTAAGCGACCGATATAAAGTGCTGAGTGTGACCATGAGGTTTGAGTGATCAACTTAATTATTCGGCTGATACGTTTACGACCCTCGATGAGTAATACATCACAGGGGCGTAATTCATGTTTAAGCTTGTTAAAGTCGCTAAGAGGAAATTCTTGAACAGGGTCAACTTCTCGATTGAGCCAGCCAATTAAGGCAAGGAGTAACTTATTAGAACAGTTTACACTCATAAGATCCTTGAGTAACTCAGTTTAGTTAGAGCTGCTGTGCTAATTCAATCGCATATCCTAAATAATTTGTCGGTGTTAGCGCTAATAATTGTTGTTTTACGTTTTCAGGCAGCTCAAGTCCATGAATGAACTGGTGTAGGGATTCCTGATTAATTTTTTTACCACGCGTTAATGCTTTTAATTTTTCGTAAGGCATTTCGCTGCCATATCTTCTCAAAACGGTTTGGATCGCTTCGGATAAGATTTCCCAATGTTGATTTAAATCTTCGGTTAATTTCGCGGTATCAAGCTCAATTTTTTCCAACCCGCTTAATAGGCTTTTATAGCCAATTAAGCTATGCGCAAGTGCAACCCCTAAATTACGTAGTAAAGTAGAGTCTCTTAAATCTCGTTGCCAACGTGAAACGGGTAAAGTACGGGAAAAATGTTCGTACAAGCTATTAGCAAGGCTAAGATTGCCTTCAGCATTTTCAAAATCGATGGGATTAATTTTATGCGGCATCGTCGAAGAGCCCGTTTCTTCGGCCTTAGATTTTTGTTTAAAATAACCTAATGAAATATATCCCCACATATCAGCGGATAGGTTAATTAAAATCGTATTGATGTGTTTAAGGGCATCACAATAATCCGCAATGGAATCATGTGATTCGATTTGTGTGGTGTAAGGATTCCAAGTTAACCCTAAGCTTTCAACAAATTGTTTGGAAATTTCAGGCCAATGGATATCGGGATAGGCAATACGGTGTGCGTTATAGTTGCCAATAGCACCGTTGAATTTGCCGCGTAGTTTAAGTTTAGAAAACTGTTCAAGCTGAATCGTTAAACGTGCCGCAAAATTGGCCAATTCTTTGCCCATGGTGGTTGGCACAGCGGCTTGTCCATGGGTACGAGCAAGCATAGGGTGGGCAGCATAGTTTTGCGCCAAACTTTTTAATTGTGTGATAAGCGTTTGAATAGCCGGTATCAGACAGTTTTCAGCAGCTTCTTTAAGCATCAAAGCATAGGCAAGATTATTAATATCATCGGATGTACACGCAAAATGAATGAATTCACTGCACTTTTTAAGTTCGGAATTTTTTTTTATTTTTTCTTTTAAAAAATATTCAATGGCCTTGATATCATGGTTTGTAGTTGCTTCAAATTTTTTAATCTGTTGTGCGTCATGTTCATCAAATTCTTTAATAATGGCATCGAGTTGCTTATTAGTTTTTTCTGAAAAAGGCCTAACTTCTTTAATCGGGTCATGGTTTGCAAGGGTCTGTAACCAGCGAATTTCGATCAAAACTCTAAAGCGAAATAACCCATATTCACTAAATAAAGGGCGTAATTCAGCTACTTTGCTGTGATAACGCCCATCAATAGGGGATATTGCCGTTAAAGAGTTTAGTTGCACAATAGCCTCGATAAAAAAATAAGTATAAATGATGATCGTCATTGCGAGCGTCGAAGACGCGCGGCAATCTAGATTTTCATAACCGAGATGGCCACGCTCATTTCATTCGCTCGCCATGACGGATGTGGCTTCATCAAAGTTCTTCGTCAGTATAGCCGTTATCGAATTTTTCTGACCTATCGTGTCGTTTTTCCTTTTCTTTTTGCTTGTGTTTATTGACTTGTAATTCAATTTTATCAATTAAGTTATCAATGGCGTTATATAAATCTTCAGATTCAGCACGCGCATAAAATTCTGTGCCGTGTGCATGTACCAGCGCTTTAGCGATTTGTTCTAAGTTTTCTATACTTAGGGTTACATGTATAGACGTTGCTTTAGTGAGGATGCGATCTAAGCGTTTAAATTTATCCAATATGTGCTGTTTCAATGCATCCGTTGCCTCTATGCCATCATTTGTAATAGTAATTTGCATTAACAACCCCTAGTTGATTTTAAGTGTTATAAAATATAATTTTTACGTCGCTTTAGTATATCGTAGCTTGAGTAGGGAAAACAGGAAGCGCTGAAGGGGATTGTTGGATCTAGAGATCAAATTCGTGACCTAAATAAACCTCCCTCACGCGCTGATTATTCAACACTTCTTTGGGTGTGCCGGCATAGATCGTCTCCCCTTCGCTGACAATATAAGCCCGTTTACAAATCGTTAGGGTTTCTCGAACATTGTGGTCAGTAATTAATACACCAATCCCCCGATGACTAAGATGGGTAATCATACGTTTAATGTCTACAACAGAGATGGGGTCAATCCCCGCAAAGGGCTCATCTAATAACATGAATTTAGGTTCCATGGCCAAAGCACGTGCAATTTCTACACGTCGCCGCTCGCCGCCGGATAAGCTGATACCTAAGATATCGCGTACATGGGTAATATGAAATTCATGCAACAAATTTTCTAGATGCTGCTTACGTTGCTCTTTACTGAGATCTTTACGTAATTGCAGGATAGCAAGAATATTATCAGCCACCGTTAATTTGCGAAATATAGAGGGCTCTTGCGGTAAATAGCCTATGCCGGCTTTCGCGCGTGTATGCATAGGGAGGTGGGTAATATTCCGATTATTGAGTAAGATTTTACCTTGTGCACTTTCAACTAAGCCAACGATCAGATAAAAACTGGTTGTTTTCCCTGCACCATTGGGGCCCAATAAGCCCACTACTTCACCGGGTTCTACTTCCAGGGAGACGTTTTTAACGACAACACGGGTGTGGTAACGTTTTGCTAAGTTGATGGCTTGTAGTTTGTTACTCATGAGTGCAGTGCTTGAAGTGGAGCCAATGTAATTTGGGTATGTCCTTCTTTTGATAAGGGAGAGGCTACGGTTTTTTTCTTAAAGTCATAGTTAATTTGTGGGCCTTGAAAACGGTTTTGGCCTTGAATAATCTGTGCATCCCCTACGGCCTCTAGGTAATCTGTTAAGGGATAATAATAGATAGTGTTTCCAGTAGCAATTAACTTAGGGTGTTTATGAAAGATAAGGGCGTGGTAAACCGCGGGATGTCCTGAGGCAATAATCTTAACAATTTCCCCTGCTCGGTTAGAATAACTGGTGGCATGATCGGCAGTAAGGATGCGGCTTCCTTGTGTTACTTTGATATGCCCTTGGTAGATACCCACCTTGGTTTCATTATTAAATTGTAAGCTATCGGCCTCAACATTGATGTCTTGTTGGTTATCAATATTTGCATAGGCGTAAGGATAAAAAACAACTAAAGCGAATAACGTTAAGATTAAATAAAATTTTTTATTAATTTTCTGTCGTAGATAATTGCATTCCTGCATCTAAAACCTCACTTACTTTTAGTAGGTTTGAGCTGTCCTTTGACTTGGGATAAAAGTTGGATAGTTTTGGTATTAAAATCGGCATGTAAGCCTACCGCATTAAGCACTTGATTGGCTTGTGTGATGACCACAGGCGCAGCAGTATCTGCCGTTTTTTCTTTAAGATTAATGTTTAAAATAGAAGTCGTTAAGGTGGATGAAATATTCGTATTAGAACCTTTTTTTTGTATCAGTTTTACATTATCCCAAAGCTGTAAGTGATCATTACTTTCTTTTAGCTTGCCATATTTAGCCGAAAGGTCCCACGTTTCATTGTTTTTTAAGAACAAATTGAATAACGGCGTCGCAAGCGAAATACTATCGTCTAGAGGATAGTGAATAGATAAAGGTGTTTTTAATTGATCATGTAGATTTCCGTCAGCGTCCGTATGAAACATAGTGACTTGCGTAGCATAAGTATCGGGCTGGTGTCGCTCTGTAAAGGCATTGGTACTTCGGGTTAATTGCTGCCAGGTATACCAAGTGCCCAATAAGATCATTGCGACGAGAATGAGATTAATGAATAGTGTTTTAGAAAACATATATACTCTTCGCACTTGAATTTTTTGCTGCGTTGCCGCTCAATTCGCAATCCTCATGTATCATATATACACTCCGGTTGCTCATTTTCGCGGCGCCTTGCCAAAAATCCAATTGCTGTGAGTATACCCACAGCAATTTTTCTAGTTAAAATTGAATATAGTGAAATGTTAGCAGCTATTTAATACCTGTTGCCAGAATATCATGAATATGAATAACACCAAGAGGTTTTTTTTTATCGTCAACGATCACTAAGGTGGTGATCTTGTTATTCTCCATAAGACGCAAGGCTTCTGTTGCAAGTTGATTGGCGCTTATCGTTTTACAATCAGAGCTCATGACTTTATCAATCAAGGTGGTGTGTAAATCTAAATCTTGATCGATGGTACGTCTTAGATCGCCATCCGTAAAAACACCTAAAAGCCGTCCGTTTTTAGTGACGGTCGTCATGCCAAGGCGTTTTTGTGATATTTCTAATAAGGCATCAATGACGGGAGTGCCTGACTTTACTTGAGGAATTGCAGCACCTGATTGCATAATATCGGCGACTTTTAACAGCAAGCGCCGTCCTAATCGACCTTTAGGATGAACCTTAGCGAAATCCTCGTGGGTAAATCCGCGCGCATTCAGCAATGAGATTGCCAACGCATCACCCATGACCAACATAGTAGTACTGCTTGCAGTAGGTGCTAAACCCAGAGGACAAGCTTCTTTTTTAATGCCTATATCAAGAGAAACGGTGGCTTGTTGTGCTAAGGTAGAGTCAGGATTCCCTGTTAAGAGAATAAAAGGAATTTTTAATAATTTTAAGGTGGGTAATATACTGATCAGCTCATCCGTTTCTCCCGAATAGGAGAGTGCTAAAACCACATCTTTAGCGTTAATCATGCCAAGATCTCCGTGGTTGGCTTCGGCTGCGTGGATGAAGAAAGCAGGGCTACCTGTACTTGCAAGCGTGGCAGCAATTTTGTTTCCTATATGGCCTGACTTACCAATGCCGATGACAATGATATGTCCTTGACAGTCGAAGAGTAGCTCACACGCTTTCTCAAAGTGGGCATCTACTCGTTTTGTTAAGCTATTAACGGCAGCTCCTTCGATTTTAATAAGTTCGAGTGCTGATTCAGAAAATTTTTTGTCATTCATCGCGCCACCTTTTATTAATTTGGATTCTCAAGGCTGAGCATCCGAGTGTTATTCGAATAGGCAAATAATTCAGCATAACGCCCCCAATCAATCACTGTACGTAGGACACGTTCAGCTTCTTTTTCACTCAAGAAATCTTCTAATTCATTTAAAAAACGATCTTTGGATGCGCGTTGACCCGCTGTAATGCGTTCTTCTAAAACTTGGCGAATATGCTTAGCTAGCGGTACATAACGTAATAGATGTGCTGCAAATATTTTTTTGCGTTCTAAAATATCGGCGTTTGCAAATAATTTACCGGCATCGGTTAAAATTAATTCACCATTGTTGACGTAAGCAAAACCTAAAATATCTAATACTTCTGTTAAGGGGAATAAATCATCGATATTTAAGTGCGAAGATTCGGAGAGCTCAGGTAAACTAATGTGTCCCTCGTGGCCAGCTTCGTCTAATGTTTCAAGTAAGCCGCTGAGTTCAGAAATATCGGCGTCTGGAAGACGATAGCCTATATCAGTAATACGTGGGAGTTGTTCTTTATGTAGTAATTTTTTACGTTCATCCATTTGGCGCGTTATTAAAGAATAAATTTGATCCACTAATTTTCTAAAGGCGGGGTCTTGGTCAGAACGTGGGTAAAGTAAATCAATTTTTAATTCTGCGCGAATAGTGCCGGGATCACTATCAAAAACGATAATTCGATTTGCTAGTAATACGGCTTCTTCAATGTTGTGTGTCACAAATAAAATGCCGCGCGTGCCGGTCTGTTTAGTTTCCCAGAGATCAAGCAAGTCGCTTTTAAGGTTTTCTGCCGTTAACACATCAAGTGCGGAAAAAGGTTCATCCATTAATAAAATGTCAGGATTAACCACAAGTGCGCGTGCAAAACCCACCCGTTGACGCATTCCGCCGGATAACTCTTTAGGAAAAGCGGATTCAAAACCATCTAAACCTATAATATCGATAGCTTTTAATGCTCGAGTTCTACGTTCGTCACGAGGAATGCCTAAGGCTTCTAAGCCAAGCTCAACATTTTCTAAAACGGTTAACCAAGGTAAAAGGGCAAAATTTTGAAAGACCATCGTCATGCCAAACACAGGCCCTTGTACTGGTTGATCACGGTAGGTTACTGTACCGCTGCTGGGTTCTGAGAGACCTGCAATGATGCGTAATAGTGTGGATTTTCCCGAGCCGGATTTTCCAAGCAGTGCAACAATTTCACCTTCATAGAGTTCAAAATTAACATTATCTAAGACAAGTAATTCTTGTTGTTCGGCCTTTTTAAAAGACTTGCTAATGTTTTTTACAGTAAAAATAGGTTGTTTTTGCATAATCTATAATCTTTACACTCGCAGAGGCGAATTTGCAACGTTAAATGTTTTGTTTAATCTAATTTATAACGGGATTGGGCTAAATTATAAAGGGGTCGCCAGATTAAATAGTTCATAGCCAGTACAAAAACACTCATAGTGGCCATGCCCAACGCGACACGGGGGAAATCACCGAGGTTACTGTACTGTGCAATATAAGCACCTAATCCGGTAGCTGTTAGGGTTGTAGCGCCCCAGCTAACCACTTCTGCAATGATACTGGTGTTCCAACAATTGCCCACAGCCGTTATTGTGCCGGTTATCCAGTAAGGAAAAATTCCTGGTAAAATTAAACGACGCCACCATTGCCAGCCTTTTACGCCAAAGTTAGCGGTTGCTTGTTTTAGGTCTTCGGGTAAAGCAGAAGCACCTGCAATGATATTAAATAAAATATACCACTGTGTGCCTAATAACATCAGCGGCGTTGTCCATATGTTAACATTGAGTTGGTATTTCAAGATGAGAATAACAACGATAGGAAACAAAACGTTCGTTGGAAATGCTGCTAAAAATTGAGCGAGAGGCTGTACAATTTTAGCAGCATGTCTATTTAATCCTATCCAAACACCGATAGGAACCCAAATGATACTGCATATGATGGTAACGGCAATGACACGCAATGAGGTCATTGCACCTAAAAATAGTACATGTGGTATTTCACTCAATGAAATATGGCGTACTATAAATTGTATTAATAGCCATACAGAAGCAAAAATAAGTGTGGTAATAACCACATACCAAGTGATATTTAACGCGGCTTCTAAGTGGGTGTTTTTATATTTTTGTATCGTTTGCGAAGGTTTGAAGGCGCGTAAATTGACGATGTGATCGCCTAATTTTGCAAAAAATTGGCTTACGTGTCTCATGGCACTTGAACGTTGCAAAAGAATGGTTATCCAAGAGCGTGAGACAGCTTCTTGGCCTAGTTGTTCGAAAGTAAATTTTTTGGACCAACTTAGTAAAGGTCTAAAAAATAATTGATCATACAATAATATAACGACCAGCATGGTGAGGATGGTATAAATGACTCCCTGCATACTGGATTGACTAATAGCGAGACCTAAATAGGAACCTATACCAGGTAATACAATCGTTTGATTGTTAACCGAAATACTTTCACACGCTATCAAAAAGATCCAACTACCCGACATGGATAACATCATATTCCAAAGCAATCCTGGAATACTGAAAGGGACTTCTACGCGCCAAAAACGCTGCCAAGCCGATAGATGAAACATATCGGCTGCTTCTTTGAGTTCCAAAGGAACGGAGCGTAGGCTTTGATAAAAACTAAGCGTTATATTCCAAACCTGTGCTGTGAATACAGCAAAGATAGCCGCTGCCTCAGGGCCGAGACGACTACCGTGAAATAATTTAATAAAACCCACGACAGTAATGGATAAAAGCCCTATAACGGGAACAGATTGCAGAACGTCAATGCAAGGAATAATGAGACTGGCCGCACGTTTATTTTTTGCGGCTAAGGTTCCGATTGTAAAGGTAAATAGCAAGGCAAAAGCCATCGCAGTAAATAAACGCAGTACGGTGAATAATGCATATTTAGGTAGTTGGTGTGGATCTAAAGTTAAAGGAAAAGTTTGGCCAATTTGATAAGGCGCCGCCATTTGTTTGCCGCCCCATACAAATGCAGCCAGCATGCCGAGTACAACGATAAAAGCAATTAAGTCCCATTTATTGGGGAACCCTTTTATTGATCGTTTAACCGAAAAAGGATTATAGAATTTTGACATGGTGACCTATCCCCGGGTTTTGGATTGGTGGTAGGACACATATACTCTTATTACGCTGAGTACAGTTTATTCCCCCGAATTCCAGGGGAAGGTAGTTTTATTTTTTTAGTTTGTCAATATAGGTATTGAGTTTGAAACTAATCATTATCGCAATTTAAACGTTAATTTTAAAAGGAGAAAATAAATATTTTCTCCTTTTTTGTTTTGAATGATTAATTAACCTTTTGACAAACTGTTTTATAAATCCAAGCTAAAACTCCCAATGTTGAGAGTACACCCAATATACTTGCAAGTGTTGTCAAATTTGCGGGCATGAGACGTAATACATCTTTAGATTGCGCCAATGTAAATGGAATAGCTAACACCACACCCATTAAACAGGCACCCGCCACTAATCCACAAGCTAAGGTAAGTCCACGTTGTCTTGCTGGTTTATCAGCGGATTCTTCGGTTTGATTAGGGTGCTGTTTGCGCAAGGTTCGTTCAACGAAATAAGAAGCAAGCCCACCAAAAATTAAAGCAGAAGAGGTATCTAGCGGAAGATAAATCCCTATTCCTACGGCAAGTACCGGTAAACGCATGCCGCGAGGTTGAAGAAATCTGTCAACCAGAATACATCCTATAGCGACAAGAAAACCAATGCTGATTAAACCCCAGGGCAAATTATGATTGAATGCGCCGGCCACTAAACTCGCCATCAGAGCGGCTTGTGGGGCTGCAAGCATTTGTGAGGGATCCATATGGCGCCCTGGAGGCGAAATTCCACCGATTCCATAGGCATTAAAGAGTAGGTCTAAAGTGGGTGCTAAGACCAATGCTGAAACAATAACGCCCACTATTAATATCAGTTGCTGTTTCCAAGGTGTTGCGCCAACGATTTGTCCGGCTTTTAGATCTTGAATAGTATCGTTGGTAATTGCACAACTACTACTCACTAAGGCACCTATAATGATCGCTAAGCCTTCACCCTCGAGTAAGTGTTTAGTATCTCCAGTAAATCCGGGTGCCCAATGAAAGAGTCCTAATAACACCAGAGAAGCCAGTAAGAGTACAGACAAGGAAACACCCGAGATAGGACTTTGGCTGCTGCCAATAAGCCCTGCAAAATAACCCGACAATGAAGAGAAAAAGAAACCGGTTATCAGAATAAAAAGAATACCAATGACTAAGGTAATGATTTGTAAATGTAAGTCTAAACCAAGAGCGGGGTGGCTAATAAAGTTAAATAAAATAAAACCCAATGGAATTAAAAAAACCGCTAATAAAGCCAGGGTATAGTGAATAGGGATATCACGTTCATGTTTTGGTAATGAAGCATAACCACTCTTTTTGACCGTTTTTAAAGAGACAAAAGATGAATGGATACCCTTAATGATGGGCTTAATAAGCAATACCATGGTCCATAAGCCGCCGACCAACATCGTTCCCACACCAATAGGGCGAATATCGGATTGCCAAATACTCATGGCCAAACTATTAGCATCCGTATGGGCAGCTAAGGGATGTAAATAGCTGAAAATAGGAACACCGATTACCCAACCAATTACCACGCCGAGTAAGGTACTTAATGCGACACCTATTCCAACGATATAACCCGCAGCTAAGAGGGCGGGCTCAAAACCAAAGGTAAAACCGTAAATAAATTTATTTTCTGCTTTAAACCATACATGCGCGTTATCGGCTATGATTTGAAAGCCGCCTTGGAACAAGGCAATAATGGCGCCTAATGCCCCCCCCTGTACGAGTTCCTTGAGATTCCCTTTCGTATCTTCACTTATTTTTAAAACTTGGCCGATGGCGGTACCTTCTGGGAAACGTAAGGTCTCATCTGCTAATAAAACCCGTCGTAACGGGATAGAAAATAATACGCCTAAAGTACCACCTGTTAAGGCAATAAAAACGGTTTGCCAGTAATCAAAATGTTGCCAATAGTGGAGAATGATTAATGCAGGAAGCATGAAAGCCATTCCAGCCACGACGGCTTCTCCGGCTGAGGCGCCAGTTTGAACAATAGTATTTTCCAGAATCGATGAGTTCTTAAAAAATCGTAAAATACCCATGGAAAGGATAGCCGCTGGGATAGAGGCTGAGATGGTCAATCCTACTTTTAGACCCAGATAGGCATTGGCTGCCGCCAGAATAACAGCTAATACAATAGCTAATAGGACAGCGCGAAACGTGATTTCAGTCGGTTGTGAGGGCATAAAATCTCGCAATTATTTTTTTGAGAATCATTTTATTTATCATATTGTGCTCTTTAGGTCAAAAAAACTTACAAATAGCGCAATTGGTATGCATCGAATATGCGCCCAAAATTAGCTCCAATGACGCAACCAAAGGTAACCGCCCTGTTTCGCCGCATAAAACGTATTCGCTTGATGATACTGATACCGCTCAGACGCGAGCGAACCTCCAATCGTGGAAAAAGGAGGAAACGGCGACTCGAAGCGATGTTACAACCTGGTTTTAAAGATCAACTGGTTGAATTCAATAAGAAAGCTCAAGTTTCAATAAATTCAAAAGAATCAGAGAAGTTCAGTTTATTAATCGAGTATGCAGCAAAAATTTTTGAGAAAGATAAAAAAGATGTGAGTGCTGAGGATGTACACCTGGCTTGTCTGGATATAATAGTATTTTTACAAGTGCTGGGTGTTACCCAAGCGCCTAATGAAAATAATCTAACGCTTCTCAATACAAAACAATATATTGACCAAGACAACAAAGAAATAGAATCCTTTCTAAGCAGCGATTTAATAGAAAAGCAAGGTGGAAGGCATTTAGTCGCTAAATTCCCAGGAATTTTTTCTACAAAAGGTTTGGTGGACTATTTAAACACGATTCCTGATCCTGAAAAGAAATATTTTCCGATAAAATTGTCTTCTACTTCTCATACCTTGCTTCTCATCCGTGGTGATAGCATGTCTGAAAAGTGGATCATTGAAGATCATGGTGCACAGCTAGTTTTTTCTAGTGAGGAAGAGCAACAATTGGCTTATGCAGTGTTTTGTATGTTTGGATGTTTGCCGTCGGAGGATCACTTAACTATGAGCGTAGAGGTATATCGCTTAGGTAATCATGCCAATGACTATAATCCGTTCCCGAATCATGAGGAAGCGAAAAAGGGGTTCTTAGATAAGAGAGATAAGAAACTGCCTATGGAAAAGAGTTTTATAAAAAAAATCCTTATTTTTATAAAGTTAATTTTTCAAAGACTTGGCTTCCACATAAGCGCTCAGAGCGCAGATGATAAAGATATCATCAATCCGCTATCAGATAGCGATGGTAATAAGCTACTTGGTCAAGCAATAGTTAGTAACTGCGTAGATGCCGTTAAAGCACTAATGGTTGGACGTGACCTCGATAGTGCTATCAATGAAAATGGCGATACAGCGCTTTATATAGCAGCATCAAAAGGCCGTGCAGATATCGTTGAAGAATTACTAGTTCTTGGATGTAATCCAAACGCTAAAAATAAACAGGGTTATACACCGCTTTGTGCGGCGGTGAGACGAGGTGATATCAACATCCTAACAGTTACTAGACAATGTAGATGGTGCAGTAAATGAATATGGCCCTAAACTGCTTCGAATAGCAGCACAAGCTGACCACGTAGACGTGCTTGAAAAACTATTCAAGGCTGGATGTGATCCCAGCAAAGCTAATGAAAATGATGTCCTTCGTATACTTTGGCAACCAGTGCTGAATGGCGATACAGCTATCGTTAAAAAATTATTAGATGCTGGATGTAATCTCGGTTCGAAGCTTTCAAGTTTAAATAATGTAGCACAGTGGTCCTATAACCTGGAAATGATTTTTTTATTGCAAGGGAGGAATAAGAAGGATGACGATGCTGGTAGTACATCCTCACAAGAGGAGAATGCAGGTGTTGTTAATGGGCTAAATGCCAAATGCAATCCCAGTGCTACTGATAGTGCGTCGCTAGATGGAAGCAGTAGTGGATTACCTGGATATGCCTTAGACTTAGTTGATTTTGCAATAGATTATGCACTTCGTTTTTTTTCTACTCCTGCGCAAAAAAGTAATGGAGATAATAAAGAGGAAAAACGCCATTCTCAACTTTTCATGTCATGATTTTAGAATTAACTCAAACTGAAGAGGGGGATTGTCGAGTTGTTTATATTAATACGGCCGAAACAGACAATGCATCGTTGCCGTAAGTTATTAGAAAACGTGCAATGGATGCCTGAGCTAGATCATGTTCTGGATTGATCCAGGGCAGGGCAATATAGTTTTTATCCAATAAGTCGTTGTCTATTCGTGCCGTAGCCAGTTTAGAATGGTGCGTTGAGCGGTTTCTAGTCCAATACCTTTTGTGGCGGAGAAAAGCTGAACAATGCTGTTATTTTTTAGCTGAATGAGTCGCTGTTGAGTTTTTTTTAAAACGTTCATCGACTGCTGCCGGGTTAGTTTATCGGTTTTCGTGAGCAGGATGTAGACGGGGATTTGGTAATGCACTGCCCAGGAGAGCATGGATTCGTCGCGTTCCTTCAGGGGATGACGGCTATCCATTGTGATAATTAAGCCTTTTAGCGAATGTCTTGTTTGCAGATAATCAGAGATGACGGCTTCCCAGTCTTGTTTTTTTTGATCGTTAACGTGGGCGTAGCCATAACCAGGTAGATCGACCAGGCGTTGTTCTTCGGTAATTTGAAAAAAATTAAGTAATTGTGTGCGTCCTGGTGTTTTACTGGCTCTGGCTAATCCTTTTATACCCGTGATCGCATTAATGGCGGTTGATTTTCCTGAGTTAGATCGACCAATAAAGGCAACTTCTGATCCCTTATCGGAGGGTAATTGAGTGAGTTGAGCTGCACTGGTTAAGAAGCGCGTAGGTGGAAAAGCGAAAGTGTTCAAAGTTTATCTTCAATTAGGCGTGTATGGGTATATTTATTTTTTAACACAAATAAACTGCTTTTTACAAATTCATTTTTTTGGTAGCGGCCGTCTACGGTTAATTGTTTAAGGCATTCTAAGTGATGTTTTTTAGCCAGTGTTTCTATATAAAGGTTTGAGTGCTGATAACGCCCCGTGGTTTGTAGTTGATAAGAAGCAGTTACTTCTTCTGCTAATTCTATAGAAAAAGCGAATAATGCGTCCGTTTTTAAACGTAACGCTATGTCGGCAAATAATGTATCGAGATCACCAAAATAAACCAGTGTGTCTACGCATAAAATCAGATCATAAGCTTCCTTTAATTCCTTAAGTCCGTTTAAAATATCATTTTCAATTAATGTCGTATAACAATTTTTGGCTTTCGCTTGCGCTAACATGTTGCCTGAAATATCAATACCCGTTAGTTTTTCGGCGGTTGCTGCAAAGGGTGCACCGCTAAGGCCCGTGCCACAGCCTAAATCCAGTAAAGTATATTTTTTATTGTTTAAATAAGGTTGGATTTGCTCATATAATAATTCGGGTGTTTTATACGCTAAGGTTTCTTTTAAGTGCTGATCAAATTGCAGTGCATAATTATCAAATAGATTTTTAATATATTCAAAAGGTGGAGTTGGCGGTATTGATTGTTGAGTGAGCGCGCTCAGCATATAAGAAGCAATGGGATGATTTTTTTGAAGCGTTAGAACCTGTTGGTAATAGTTAATGGCTGTATCGTTATCATCTAATTTTAAATAAATGGCCGCTAAGTTACAGATTGCATCAATGTGTTGGTTATTCAGATTAAGTATTTTTTTAAGATCTTCAATCGCTTTATCAAGTTGTCCTGTTAGCATCAAAGCATGTGCGCGATTATAAAGTGCTTCACTATCATCAGGTTCTAAATTTAGGTACAAAGAGTAGTGCCAAATAGATTCTTTGAATTCATTTTTTTGTAATAGACTGGCGGCTAGATTGTTTCTGCTTTCTTTATGCTTAGGCTCAATGTTAAGTGCTTGTCTAAAATAATCGATAGCGCGGTCTAGTTGGTTTTGTTGAAGAGAAAGTGCAGCTAGATTATTTAGCAAAGCAGGTGAATTCGGAATGATTTCGAGTAGTTTTTTGTAATGTGTTTGTACTTTTTCTAAATCATTGGACTGCCAATAAATAGTTGCTAATTTCCAATGCGCCTGTATGAAGGACGGTTCCAGAGTTAATATCTGTAGATAGTATTTTTTTGCATCATCGAACGCATGTTTCTGATGTGCGTCGGTCGCTTGTTTAAAAAGCGTTTCAACTGGATTCATGGTGAGGCTCAATAAAAAAAAGTAGCCGTCCTTGTGCTTTGGTTAATTCCGACCAATCTTCTATTTCAAATGCTAAGCTTATAACACCTGCGGGGGGTAAAGTGATAGTTTTTGTGCTGTTACAAAGAAGGTGTGCTAGCCAGCTGAGGTGAGGGTTATGCCCGACAACACAGAGTTGCTGCGAATCTACACCATGCAGGGCACTTAAAATATCATCGGTATCGCCTGAGTAAAGAATCTCGTTTACTTTAATGATGTCGGGATTAAGCTGTAGGGTGTGGCAAAGTAGCGTTGCAGTTTGTAGTGTTCGATTGGCAGGACTGCATAGTAGATAATCAGGTAAGCAGTTTTTTTGGTTTATACTCTTCGCACTTGAATTTTCGACTGTGTTGCCGCTCGGTTCGCAATCCTCATGTATGTTATATACATTGTGGTTACTCTCCTTCGCGGCGCCTTGCCGACAATCCCATTGCTTTGAGTATAATTGCTTTGCGATATCTTCTGCCTGGAACCTTCCTAGTTCACTGAGGTTTCTGGCGCTGTCTGGCTGTGAAGCACGTGCATCATTAGCCGTTGCGTGTCGAATGAGGGTCAAGGTTTTCATTTTTATTTAATTGCTATAACGGCGACGATGGTACATACCGTCTATAAAAGTATCGAAAAAATAATCTAATTCAGGGTGTTCAACAGGGTCTGAGGTATCGTCTTTTACCAAGTTAATTTCTGCTGCATAGGCATGGTGCACTGAGCCGTGAACTAAAAGATGATACCAGGGTTGGCTTTTAGAGGGATTCCCAGGCGCATTTTTATTATACCAGCCTTCATCACCTTGAAAGCCAGCGTCGGCGTCGACAATGACGCCACGATAGCCAAACAAATTATGTTGCACAATTTCGCCAATGCCAAAACGTGCTTTGATAGTATCTGTCATATCTAAATCCTAGTTGATATTTTCATAACTTGCTATGATGGGAACGTGGTCAGATGGTTTTTCCCATCCACGTATTTCTTTATCGATTTCACAACGTACGCAATGAGGCGCTAGCTCAGAACTGCTTAGAATATGATCAATTCGTAAGCCATTATTGCGTCGAAATGCGCCAGCACGATAATCCCACCAGCTATATTGTCCTGGTTCAGTATTGAGTAAGCGAAAACTATCTTTTAATCCTAAGTCCAAGATGCCTTTTAGCGCGTTACGTTCAGCCGGGCTAACCAATACATGGCCTTCCCAGGCCGCCGGATCGTGGACATCTTTATCTTCAGGCGCAATATTAAAATCGCCGAGTACGATTAAACGCGGATGCTGGATTAATTCTTGTTGTAAATAGGCTTGTAATTTATTAAGCCAATTTAGTTTATAGATATATTTTTCGGAGTCGGGGCTAGCACCATTCGGCACATAGACATTCACGATACGTAAATTGCCGATATTGGCAATTAAAACGCGCCGTTGAATATCATCTAAGTTGGGTAAGGCGGTAAGCAGATTATGCAGCGGTGAGCAACTAAGTAGTGCAACGCCATTATAAGTTTTTTGGCCATTGAAAAAAACATGATAACCCGCTTGGCGTAATGCTTCTTCAGGAAAATGTTGATCTTCGACTTTGGTTTCTTGTAAAGCGAGTACATCGGGCTTTCGTAGTGCTAACCATTCTAATACATGGTTAAGTCGCACACGTAACGAGTTAACATTCCAGGTTGCAATCGTAAACATTTTATTCACTGGGGTTATAATAAAAGAGTTTAATACCGGTAATAAATTCGGCTGAATGCGTTATTTTTTTTAGTTCTTGCAATAAAGAAGGCTGATCTAAAAAACTTAGCGGTAATTTTAATTCAATCAATATTCCGCTACTTTGATAGTGAAAAGTGGCGGCATGAATGATTGTTTCAGGAAGGAGAGGTTTCCACTCCCGAAGCAAAATAGGTTGTAACGTCGCTCGATTAGGTAAATGGCGCGAAGGGTTTGTTAGCTCATCATCTTCCGTATCAATATGGACGGTTACATCGGTGATATCAGGAAAATTTTCTGTTAGAAGGTGTTCGACTTCTTGGCCAATATGGTGGCCTTCTGAAACGCTAAGCTGCGGATCCACTAATACATGCACGTCACAAAAGATTGAACCTGCAATTGAACGTGTACGTAATTGATGAATGGCGGCTACACCCGGAATTTTTTTTATAAACTGCCTAACTTTTTTTGTTTCCTCTAGGCTAGGTGCCGTATCAACTAGCTCTTGAATGCTATGCCAACCAAAATCCCAAGAAATTTTGAGGATCATGAGGCCAACGATAACAGCAGCCAAGGCATCTAGCTTAGGAAACCCTGCCCAGGCACCCATTACACCGAGTGCAACAGCCAAGGAGGAAGCAGAGTCACTGCGATGATGCCAAGCATTAGTCATCAATAATTTTGATTTAACGTGTTTTGCAATTCGTTTGGTCCAGTAATACAAGCCTTCATTTAAAAAAATCGATGTGATAGCAATCCATAAAACATAATGAGAGGGGATAGTGTTAACGTGAGAAGCAGCGATGGTAAAACCCGCGTCGATAATGATACCAAAGCCAGCCAGTGCTAATACTAATGCTAGAAATACTGTTGCGGCCGTTTCTATACGTCCATGCCCATAAGGATGGTCTTCATCAGCGGCTTTACTGCCAAATTTAGAGGCAATAATAACGACACCATCAATCAGTAAGTCTGACAGAGAATGGATGCCATCCGCTAATAGTGCATGCGAATGTCCAGTAATCCCAAAGATGATTTTGACTGTGGAAAGGATGACGTTCTTTAGTCCACCCCAAAGGCTGACGGAACGTACTTGTTGGTATCGACTAGATTCCATCCATATCCTACGCTGAGCCTACTTGTACGGTCATAAAAATTTCACGTTGCTGACTATGGCTAGAAACTAAATGGTGACCATGGACTCGGCACCACGCAGAGATATCGGATAAACTGCCTTTGTCTGTGCAGACAACCTCTAAAATATCACCAGCATTCAGTTGCTTGACTCGCTCTTGTACCCGAATAACAGGTAAAGGACACAATAAACGCCGTGCATCCAGTCGATATATATTCTTTGTACTAGAATTTTTGGCTGTGTTCCCGCTCAATTCGCAATCCTCATGTATGTTATATACACTGCGGTTGTTCATTTTCGTGGCGCCTTACCGAAAATCCCATTGCTGTGAGTATAATGAGTCATTATTGCTTAGGTTATTAATAATTACCCTGAAATATACCATTCTTTGCAGATCTGATCTGTAGTAAAGGGACTCACAGTGAGGGTTAGCAGGCTACCGCTTTGTGAGTGGACCTCTAAAGTCACTAAATCACTTGTTTCTG
The DNA here is from genome assembly GCF_003966755.1 of Candidatus Rickettsiella viridis. Lineage (NCBI taxonomy): Bacteria > Pseudomonadati > Pseudomonadota > Gammaproteobacteria > Legionellales > Coxiellaceae > Rickettsiella > Candidatus Rickettsiella viridis. The sequence goes on along the minus strand of NZ_AP018005.1, from coordinate 1,502,503 downwards.
CTTGGCAAAATCGAGCGGTAATTTGTGCCGCAATGTGAATATCCTCGGCAGCTGCCTGGCCATCGATTAGCGTGAAGGGGCCACGATGGCTGATCGGTTTGATCGAGGTAAATTGTTGCTGATAACCTTCAAGAAAATGATTTTCACCTTCATCACGGCCGATAATGAGTTTGAATAGTAGGCTAGGTCGGAGATGGCGTCCTACTTTGAGCAAGACAATATCATCAAACTCATAGTCTTTTTTACCTCGATGCTGCCAAAGATCTTTGAGTTTTTTGCTGTAGTGACCATTGGTTAAAAAACAGCAACCACCCGCAGGTTGGGCATAATCGCTAAAATTAAATTGTTTTGCTAAATCAAATTGTGGTGTGCGACTACGACCAGAAAAACCATGTAGTTTTTCGCGTGCTACCCATCCTTCTCGTTCTGGCAACGTGGGCGCTAGAAATTTAGCGCAAAGTGGTCGTAGTAAGCGATCGTCCGCTTGCGATTCTCGTGCCACAATAGGCATGTTTTTTTTAAGTTGAGATTTAGGTCGCTGGCCAATGACTTCACCGGTAATGATAAAGTCAAATTGATTTTCTTCCATCCATTGTTTTGCTTTATTTACCATGAAAATTTTGCAATCTAAGCAAGGGTTAAGGTGTGTGCCATAACCATGTTTAGGATTTAATACAATTTGTTTATATTCTTGGATGATATCGATAATATGTAATTTAATACCTAATTGTTCTGCCGCCCATAACGCATTATTGCGTTTAGGCTTGTTTTCATCCGTGTTACGGATAGCGTGTGTATGACCTTCGACGCAAAACCCCGTGTAAAAGTTAATACCTTCGACATGAATACCTTGTTCTTGTACCACGCGAGCCGCTAGCATGGAATCTAGACCACCGGAAATAAGCGCGATTGCTTTTTTTATCATGGGTTTTATTATTTAAAGCTCAGGGCCTGTTCTAAATCTTGGATGAGATCCTCAATTGCTTCTACACCAACAGACAAGCGAATTAAACTATCACTAATGCCCAAATGCGCACGCGTTTCTGCGGGTACCGATGCGTGTGTCATGATGGCAGGATGATCGACAAGGCTTTCTACACCACCCAAACTTTCAGCTAAGGTAAATAAACGGCAACGTGAAAGAAAATGGCGAACGTCGTTTAAATCACCTTTTAAAACAAAGCTAATAATGCCGCCAAACTTATTTGCCATTTGTTTTTTAGCGAGTGCATGTTGAGCATGACTCGCAAGCCCAGGATAATAAACTTCGGCAGCCTTCGAATGCTTTTCTAAGTGCTGTGCAATCTGCAGCGCATTTAAGCAGTGTTTTTCCATGCGTAATGCCAATGTTTTTAATCCACGTAATGCTAGAAAACTATCGAAGGGTCCTTGTATTGCACCGGTAGCATTTTGTAGATAGCGCATTTTCTCAATGAGATCGTGATTATCGCCGACAACTACAATGCCGCCTACCATATCTGAATGACCGTTCAGATATTTAGTGGCTGAATGTACGACTAAATCACAACCCATTTCTAAAGGGCGTTGTATCCAGGGTGTGGCAAAGGTGTTATCGACGACCACGAGAATGTTGTGTTGTTTCGCAATTTTTACAGCCGCAACGATATCAACTAATTTTAATAAGGGATTAGTCGGCGATTCTATCCAGAGTAATTTAGTCTCAGGCTTTATATGGCTACTTAGATTATCAAGTTGTGTTAAATCAACAAAAGAAAATTGCAAGCCGGCAGAGCGTTGTTTCACTTGGCTAAATAAGCGCACCGTACCGCCATACAAATCATCCATGCCGATAACGTGATCACCCGGTTTTAATAACTCAAGTACGGTATTAATCGCCGCTAACCCCGAAGCAAAGGCAAATCCAGCCCGTCCGCTTTCCAGATCGGCAATACAACGTTCATAAGCAAAGCGGGTTGGGTTGTGTGATCGGGAATATTCAAAGCCTTGATGTTCGCCAGGACCTTTCTGTGCATAGGTTGAGGTGGCGTAGATAGGTGTCATCACAGCGCCTGTGCTTGGATCAGGTGATTGTCCGGCATGAATAGTGCGCGTAGCGAACTGTAATTTTTTTTCTTTAGACGTTGTCATAATGATTCAGCGGTATAGAAGTCATCGACTGTTTTTACCAGACGATGACAGATTTCATTGGCTTCTTCTTCGTTAAGAATTAAAGGCGGTAAAAGTCGTATCGTGTTATTAGCAACGACATTAAATAATAGTCGATGTTTCAGTCCTAAACGCGGTAGGTTGCGACATTCGCGATCGAGCTCTATACCAATCATAAGACCTTGGCCTCGTATTGAAATAACCTGTGTATGTTTAGAGAAACATTTTTTTAATTGCTGAATTAAATAGTCTCCGATTTTTTTTACATGTGTAGAAATATTTTCTTTTTCTAATGTATCTAGTACGGTGATAGCCACCGCACAACCCAGAGTATTACCAGCAAAGGTAGAGCCATGTTTGCCAATAGGGAACAAAT